>JBALVO010000032.1:0-32903 GCA_036961445.1 Halioglobus sp. | reverse complement strand
CCGCCATGCTCGGTCTTGAGCGGCTTTGCCGAGATATCGACAAGGATATTTACGCTATTTTGGGCAATCACGACAGTATCCTGATGGCACAACCGATAGAGACCATGGGCATCCGTCTGTTGATGAATGAGAGTGTTCACATCCAACGCGCTGGCAGTTCGTTTTACCTGGCAGGCATCGATGATCCGCATTATTTTGCGGCAGATAATCTGGAGAAGGCCTACGCCGGCATCCCTGATGATGCCGTTTCATTGTTATTGTCGCATTCACCTGAAATTTTTCGTCATGCAGCCTACGTTGGCTTCGACTTTCTGATGTGTGGTCACACGCACGGTGGACAGATATGCCTACCCGGTAATTATGCGGTTACCTACAATTCCTCTGCTCCGAGATTCACCGGCGCAGGTGCCTGGTCCTATGACCTGATGCAGGCATATACATCGGTGGGGACGGGGAGTTCGGTGGTACCAGCGCGGTTCAATTGTCCGCCCGAGATAACGCTGCATCGACTAACCTCAGGTGGCGATTAACCGCGCCTTGATGTCCTGTTTAATGCGGACGATTGCGGATGTGCAGCCGGTACAGCGGCTTGGATATAGCCATCTCCAGCAGCATAAACGCAAGTGACAACAATACCGCCCACCACCAATCGCGCTCCAGCACCATGACAGCATACAGTGCGGGAATAAATGATTCGGGAAGTTGGTCCAGGCCAGTTGATCGGGCACTGGGCGCCATCGCTCTGCGGCGTTTTATAAAGCTTGATGCCAGGTCCCCCGTCATTACCAGTAAGCCAAAGGTAAAACCAAATGCGATGGTATAGCCCAAAAGTAGCGATAATGCGCAGGCGGAAAAAAGAGCGGCAGCCAGTCCCCTCCACGTCTTGGACGGGCCAAACAAAGGCTGACCGTCGGCAAGTAACTTGCCCCGATCCAGAGGCTGATTACCAAGCGACTGGAACAGGTAGGTGGCTATCACGGGCGCACCGTTAGTTACGAATAACATCAGCAGTAGATTTAAAAAAGTCTGCGTCATCATCTGTCAATTATTTGTTGGCTGGCAGATATAGGATAGTCCAGTTTCGACGGACCACCGGTGGCCGATCTTTTACGGAGCCCGAATGCTGTTACACGGTGGCAATCACCCGGTTCTTTGGTAGCAAATGCAGCATTGCAGGCGGCTATGATCTGCTGCAGCCATCAGGCGGGCACGCTAGTAATCAAGGTCAACCGCGGGCAAAATAAATCAACTGCGTTTTTCCCGCTCGCGGCGCACCAGGTCCCCCAACTCCTCTACCGCTTGATCCACGGTAAAGTGGCCGGCATCCTTATGTTCATCAAATAAATTAATGGCTTTATCAGAGCGTCGTCCCAGTAACATCAAACGTAGGTAAAAGCTGTCCTCCAGGGACGGCTTGCGCATGGCGTCGATGAAGAAAACAACGACACTGGCCGGGCTCAATAACAAATCGCGTAGGGCATCTGCCAACAGCTTTACCTGGAAAACCAACAGATGGCGCAGGGCCTGGGAGGTGGTGACTTGCGCTTTGGATTCCTGCCGGGTTTTAAAGAACATAGGTGACTCCATTTAGCTGTCCCCGACGCGGACGTCGCGCGGATTTGAAATTCAACGGCAATCCCGATTGGCCCAGTTTACTACCAGTTGGGTAACAGCGAGCCGGCTCCATGAAAAAGAATGATCGCCGGATATGATGTGGTGTTCCAGCTCCAGGCCATCTACTTTCTCATATTCTGCCACCACCGGGTTGAACATGGCTGCGGGCGTGGTGGTCGGATCCTGATCGCCAACTACCATGAATATCGACTTGCCGCGCAGCGCAGGGCCAAAGCCGCGAGTGTCCATTTCCTGCATGGAGGCGCCCTGGAGTTGTTGACTCATGGCTGCAGCATTAAAACCGCGCAGCATAAACAGGGTGTCTGCATACGGCAGTAGTCGCTCGCTGTATGTGTTCTTTGCTGCGAGTCCGGCCTTCCAAACCCCCATATTCACGGGAGACATTGCGCCGACGCACACCAGTGCGTCATCCTGGGTTCCAACTGCCAGAGCCGTGAAGCCACCTAATGAGTGGCCCAGCAGTGACAGGGCCGAGGTATCAACGCGATACTTTGTCGCGTTTTCCGGCTGACGCAGGAAGCTCAGTACCGCAAGAGCGTCATCATCCAGCTGCGGAATTGAATACTCGCCGTCTGCCCCCCAGGCGCCACGATAGTGAAAGAACAGCGCGTTAAAGCCTTGGCGGCGAAGTTCCTGTGCTATATCCAGGTTTTTTTCATAGCCGGGGAAGCCGTGCAAAAGTACAAATGTCGGGTGCAGCCCTGGTCCATTTGCCAGATAGATTAACGCGGGCATGCGCTCGCCGCTGCTCGGTATAGTGAGTTCAGCAATCGCCGCGGGGTGTTGCGGGTCGGGTGCGGGATCCAGAGTTGGTTTAGCGCTCTGCGCCGTGCTGGATGTAGCGAAAAATACGCCAATTATTAGACAAAGGATTACTCGCACACTCACTGCTCCATGGGATTATTTGAGATGCGCTGAGTTTATCGCGATGCCAGGCGAAATGTGTATCGTTTCCCGGCAAGTAGGTGCAACGTTATAAATACGATGCCAGGTTGTGGTTGTATGCAATAAATAAAAAAAGCGACCCCGGCGCAGCACGTCAGGTGCCTGGCCGGGATCGCTTGACTTAGATTCAGGTCATTGGCTACTGCGAAGATTTAAGTCGCGTGGCGCCCACATGAATATCCACGCGGCGATTCAGTGCCCGGCCTTCGTCGGTGTCATTACTGGCAACGGGATCATCTTCTCCATTGCCGCTGGCATCAATGATGCTGCCATCGACTCCTTCACTGACCAGATAGTCCTTTACGGCCATTGCGCGGCGCTCAGATAATTCCTGGTTGTAGTCTTCTGATCCGATATTGTCGGTATGCCCAATAACATCAATATCGGCCACGGTGATCCCTTTGCTTTTGATGAGCTCGCCAAGATTACTTAGCTCGGCTTTACCCTGTTCCTTGACAATAGCCTTATCAAAGTCAAACAGCGCGGTAGCAGATACCGTGTGTTTCTCATACTCCAACGGTGCCAGTAAAGCACTGGTCACGAAATTGGCCATGGCGTCTGATGTGCCGATGTCACTGGCATTGACGGCACTGTCACAACCGGCAGCGTTAGTCATACCGGCAATCATCGAATCGGCGCGAGTGTAGTCACCTACCTTCACCGTATGCAGGCACAAATTATCGCCATGCTGCGCTTTCAGTCGGCTGACCGCTTGTTCTACCGGTTTGGACTGTATAGACCAGAAATCACTTACCAGGAAGACCGCAACGCTGCCAGTCTCTGCGGCGAGTAGTGCAGTGGCCGCATCTATGCCATCCGCCATTGGCGTGGTGCCGCCAGCGCAAGCGATGGACTGCAGGCTCGCTGCGAAGTCAGATGCCTTATAAGGTGCCAGTCCGCTGATCACTGTAGCATCGCCGCTACCGGAGCATGATTCTGAGCCCTTGCCAAATGTTACCAGTCCCGCCTGATAGCCCAGAGGGGGTACGGTGCTATTGAAGCTGGCGACCAGGTCTTGAGCGATATGCATTTTCTGGCGATCCTGGTATTCATCCTCCATAGATGATGAGGTGTCCAGGATGACGACGAATGACTCGACCTTGGGTGCAAATGCGGTAACGTCTATGGCAGTCGGTTGCACCGACGTCGGCGTATAAGGGGGTGTGCTGGCGCAACCAGCCAAGATGGCAAGCGCAACAGGCGCGATAAATTTTGTAATTGCGGGTTTTAACATCATGTTCTCCAATATGGCTAGGTAGTGTTTTGATTTTATACGCAAATGCGCGACAAATGGTTGTGCCAAATCAATACTGATAGGAATTATCGCTCACAAGAATCATGCGGTCAGCGAGTAGAACATAACTCTGGCAATGAATCAAAGCGCTGCAAGTTCGGAGTCACCCTGATTATTCGGTCTCTGCGCTGTTCAATTGGCGTCATATAACTCTAGTGAATATCTAATTAGTAAAACCTTGCTAAATATTCTAATAAGGAGCTCGTATCCTGCTAATTTTAATAGCGTGGCCGTTTAAAATTTAAAAATTACCGCACTGTTGCGAACTGTCAGGGAGAATATTTGCAATGGAAGGTAAACCGAGAGAGCGAACCTTATTCGCGGCCGCATTGGGTTTATTTAAGTCCAAGCCCGTCAGAACAGACGCTCGGACCGTCAGGAAGTCAAACGCCAGTCCAGCGGCGAGGAAAATTGCAAGGAAGAAAACACCAGCGAGTGCGAGTGACCCTCATGCCCACAAATCGGCCTCGATCACCTGTGGTGGCGGTGCCTGTGGTGCGGCAAGGGAGCTAGAGGGAGTCCGTTTTCTGCTTCGCGATGTCCAGCTGTTTCCCCTGGCAGATTGTACTTCGCCGAACTGCACCTGCTCCTACGAGCGTCATCAGGATCGGCGGTGGTGGGGCGGAGATCGTCGGGCACTGTTTAGTCTGAATTCTGATCTACATACGATTGGCGGAGATACAGAGCGGCGCAAAAAACACAGCCGTCGCTCCAGTGACGACGACAACTTTGCCGCGTCTGATGCCGATTTTGATATCGCACAGTGGGAGAAGTAGTGCTTTTTTTGCAGTGCCGAAGGTTTAACCGAATAAGTGAGTAGCCTGAATGCATAGAAGCCTGATGGCTTTGATAGTTTTTGTTAGCGTATCTTCCGCGCATGCTCAGCAGCCACCCTTTGATTGCAGTGGCTCCAGCGCCCATAGACAATTTGATTTCTGGATCGGCGGGTGGGTAGTAAGTGACGCCCAGGGTACTGTTCAAGGTGCCAATAGTATTCAGTTGATACAAAATGGGTGCGCCCTGCAGGAACAGTGGCGAGGAATCAAGGGTAGCAGCGGTGAGAGTATCAATTACTACCACCCGGGTGAAAATAAGTGGCATCAACTGTGGGTGGATGGCGGCACCAGCATTCTCGACATCAGTGGGGGCCTCGAGAAAGGCTCCATGGTGCTGCGCGGTAGCATCTATTACCTGGCCTCTGGTAACAGTAAATCCTTTCGTGGAACGTGGACTCCGTTGCCCGACGATCGGGTAAGGCAGTTCTTTGAGGAACAGGACGAGGCTGGACTATGGCAAACATGGTTCGAGGGGTTTTATAAAAGAAAGTAAAAATGGGTGCGAGTCTGACGGAATAATGTCGCCGTTGCCAACCTCCGGGTTGATCGACGCCATATCATCGCGCTATGTCACCTGCCTGGAATAGATTGCTGTGCAACGCCTCGCCTTGTTCATTAGGTCATGCTGGCCGTCCTGAGCATGGGGTTGGTTCACGTCGTGACTCAAAGCTGTCGACAACCATGTCATTGATTCAACCTGAAACCACAATGCGGGAAGCATCACTTTCGCCGGGGCCCCCGGGAGTGGACTACAATAAACGCTGGAAAGGGAGATGGTCTATGGAAGAGTATGACTGGTCGCAATTCCACGTCAGGATGTATTACCTTGCGCCGCTAAACGAAGTATTCCGTCGATTCTCGACGGCTTCGGGCTTGGAGTCATTTTTTATTCATAAGGCGACTCATATGGCGGAAAATGGCGCGCTCCTGGCCGCGGAAGAACAAGTACACGCTGGTGACAGGTACTACTGGACTTATGTCCACGAGTTTGCTCACGGTGGCACATTCGAGAGAGTGTGTCCTGGCCGCCTGGTGTGTTTCACATTCGGTAATATGATGGTTAATGTTCATTTTAGAGAACTGGATGAAGCCACTGAAGTGGATCTCCACCAAACCAACTGTGCCATAGAGGACCCGGATCGTGCCTGGCAACATGTCAATTGTCGCAGCTGTTGGATATTCTTCATGACGAATCTACGCTCGGTGCTGGCAAGTGGGTTGGATCTCAGGGATCACCGTCACCCAAACTGGAACGACTCTGTGAGTATCGGTTTCAACCCGGAAAATGGCCCTGGCCTGCAGCGAACAGGTGTTGACTAGTCCGTACCAGTTCGCATGACTTACCTCGGGTGCTCCAGTATCCGCTCTCGCCTTCGAGCGGACTATTGGTCTACAATCGATTGAGGGGCTGTTTTAGACTGCAAACTGCCCTTAGGTCACGAGCGTTTTAACTCGATCTGACTCAAAACAGATATCCGGTAAAGCCGGGATATTATTCTGGCTACGGAATGTAGCCGTACGTATCACTGTTGACTTCTAGAATAAGGAATAACTATGAGTACTTACCCAAGAACGTTCTCGCACATTGGAATTTCCGTTCCAGACGTGGAGAAAGCAGTCGAATTTTACAGCCAGGTAATGGGGTGGTATCAGATAATGGAGCCCACTGTTATTAACGAAGAATCAGATACACCAATAGGCCAAATGTGTATTGATGTGTTTGGCGAAGGTTGGGGATCTTTTAAAATAGCTCACATGTCTACTGGCGATAAAATTGGCGTTGAAATGTTTGAGTTTAAAAACAACGAAAGCCCCAAGGACTTTGAATATTGGAAGACGAGTACCTTTCACTTTTGCGTTCAAGATCCAAACCTTGAAGAACTGGTAGCAAAAATCGTTGAGCACGGCGGTAAGCAGCGAATGCCTGTCCGTGAATATTATCCTGGAGAGAAGCCTTACAGAATGTGCTATGTAGAAGACCCCTTTGGCCTGATTTTTGAAGTCTATTCTCACAGCTATGAACTAACGTACTCCCAGGGTGCCTACTAGACAGTAAACAAAACAAGCAAGCCGGCGCATAAGTGTCCGGCTGCTTTAGCAGCCAATCAACGTCTGTTCCCGGCTGCGATCTCAACCGGTCGATACAACATACTACTATCCCTGGTTCTATGTCAGGCGAAAAGTGATTCACCCTACTGGGCCAGCCAGTTACCCACAGCCTCATCAGTGCCGGGGTCAAGTTCATCCCGAAGGCGATCAAAGCCATCGACAGCACCTTCCGGCTTCCCGATCACGGCAGGACGACCGTGAGCAATATCCCCGAGTCTGCTGTCGTTCAGGTCGAATGCCAGACCTGAGTCGATCAGTGACATTTCCTCTATCTTAGTGCAAATATCGCAAATAAGCGGACCTTAACGCTTTAAGCTTCGCCGTGAAGCGTCGATCAGCCAGGGCTTGTTATGCATAGAACTCAAAATAGCAACAGATCATCTATTCGTTAGCGATTTCTCTACGCTCTTTTTCGTACTCTTCATAAGATAAAGTTTCCCGTTGTATACACTCATCATATTGGGATTTCGGCAGTTTCATACATTCGGCCTCATTATACTTAGGCTGAGTCGCTTCATAAATCTGCTTATTCGAGCAGGCTGATATCATTACTACAGTCACAATGGCGAAGGAAAAACACTTTATATTCATAACGTAAAATCTCATGATGGATAACAGTCAGGCATACGAATCGATCTATATAACATCGACCTTCTATATGCAAAATTGACCAGGGCTTCATTTGACGCTTATTTGCACATGGGTATCAACGCAAACTGTTCAATTTCCGGACGGCTATAATGAGGGTGATCAATTTAGATGGCTAGCTGAAAAGGACACAAAAGTGTAACCTTTCTTCCAGGTATCAGCCTACAAAAAGGATTGACACGACAATGCATAAGAGATTTCTGCTAATGCTGCTCCTGGTAACTAGTCCGGCTTTTGCTGATTGTATGCGCGACTCTTCGGGCCAAAGTATTTGTGGCCACGGCCCTTGTGCCAAGGACTTTCGTGGAGAGATTTACTGCGCCAAAGACAGATTTGGTACAGCGACCCGGAACGATCATGGCAACGTGGTTTGTGGACTGGGTCAATGCGAAAAAGATTTTCGCGGCAATATCTACTGCTCATCGGAATCAGGCGGTGAAGTCATACGAAATGATCACGGGAAAATAGAATGTTTTGGTGTGTGTCAGCTAGCCAATGTAGAGTTTTGTGAGCGGAGTATCGCGGGACAATGATGATGTTGGAGTGTAGTAACTATCGACTGCCCTTGTGGCTTGTTGCGGCCATAAAACTCCAACCGATCACTTGTTCAGCTTGCGCCTCAAGTAAACCGCATGATCTGTGACCGCCCCGCCAATTACTGAAACGACCTCCCATCTATCAGCCGCCAGTTCATTAAGGATTTTTGTCCTTTGTGTATCCAACGAAATTCCCTTGGCTTGCTTTTCCAGGGTGCTGCCCCCCGTGACACCTTGGAGGATGATGACTTGATACTCCCAGCGCTCATCATCAGCCCTGATAGGCATCACAATCATCAACAGGATACTCAGGACTAGGAATGTACGTAACAGCTGGACCATTTTCGGCACCTCACCTATGAATAATAATGCGCTAAAGCGCAATTTACCGGCCTAAAATTTCTACATTTCGAGTTCAGTAGAATCGCCGCAGAGTTCCGTTCAGCTCGGTACTCTAGCATAGCCATTAGTCCTGCTATAGTTGAAATCGGACATCAAGCCGGATTTGACCTGCTGCCTTGAAACCGTTGGATATCAGCTCTTTTGAGACATCCACAAGTCGCGGTTTTATACCCTCAGAAGCGTAAATGTGCCAGGCGCATGTTTACTCCTTAGAGTTGCCGTAGGAGTATTAAAAGCGAGGTTTCCATAACTGCCTACCAGAGTATTATACCAGTCCGAAATCAGGCATATTCCAGATGCACTGCAACCATGTCTGTTATCAAGGAGTTCTACACTCGCCACCTGTTCGCTGCGAAATTCCATAACTAAAGTGTCGGCCTAGTTGCGAGAAAGTGCCAAGTCCATCAAGTGCTCAATGGGGCCAGTGAGTCGACAACTGCCCTTTACAGAAGAGCAGCTGAACGGGAGCCTCATAGGCGGCAAGCGGCCAATCCTGGCTAATTGCGATCGCTTTCAGGAAACTGATTCAAGCTACTTGCGGTGAAGTGTATCAAAAGCTGATGTAAATCTAACCCGACTATATGAAGGCGCGCTGCTGTATTGTGATTTGATTATTCTATTTCTCATGCCACAATAGCTGCGACTTATTTTAGGTAACCACGAGGGATATCCAGTGAATCTACACAAAGCCGTATTTGTACTTGCAACCGTTATATTTTTGACAGCTTGCGGCTCATCGCCTGACAAACAAAAAGCGAGAGCCGAAGCAAAGAAAACAGAGGAAGAAACAAAAACTATGCAGGAATATAAGGCTTGTCTGAAAAAGGCCAAAACCGATGAGGTAAAACTCGATGCGTGTGAGCGCTTGATTAAAGCAATGTAAGGCTTTTTGACTTCTCCACACTATTATCGGTGACTTGTTGTCGATGACTATGATCTGCGGATACTTTTATAGCTGGTTAAATTTCAGACGGGTAGTCCGCTCTCACCTGGTAGTGGCTATTCAGATGCCGTCGAAGTCAGCTATTTAGGGGCTGGATTCGCGTCAGTAGCGCTCATTCCATTCATCCGGAATTGATTGCGAAACGCAAATGCGCGACTGGCAGCTGCCACCACTTCATTGGGGGTATTAACACTCTGCCAAGCGGCGTCAATCTTTTCTTTGTTGATAAAGCTTCGCATAGTGAATGCTGTCAGCGTTGTCAACAATAGAGCCATTAGGTAGCTCGTCGCTGCGCGCGCTGATTTCCAACATGGCTTCACCCAGTTCCTTTGCCGTGATCACTAAAGCACCGGGACGCAGTAGCGCTTCTCCGAGGTAATTGAAGGCATGGGCTTGTTCAGAGGCGGGTCGAATATAAGCGGAATGATAACTGAAAGTGCGCAGGTCGCTATTTCCTGCCAGGGCAGCCAACTCACGTTCCGCCCGTCCCTTTTCCTGCGCCCAATGGGCGCTGCCTTCGGGGTCGGTACCCATGCCGGTAACATAGTGAAATGACATCGGGCCCTCAGTGCGCGCCGCCAACCAGGCCGAGACAAATGCTACCGGAAAATCCACATGTATCCAGGTGTAGGTGGCATCATCTACTTGTAGCGATGATGTACCCAGGCCCCACAGCACTGTGTTTGTCTCCGCCAGTGCATCGCTCATAGAGGCGTATTCGGTAAAGTCCTGGTGCAGTCTCATTTCGACTTTACCGGAGGCGATTCCAGCGTCAATTCTCGGGGACGTGCGCCGGGTAATGACATAAACTTTCTTCACGTCGGGATCTTCAATTGCCGCCTTCAGTAGACCGTCTCCCACGGAGCCCGTCGCGCCAAATACCATGGTTACCCGATTGGCATCATTATCTGTGGCCGGATCAACCGCAGGAACAATGGTGCCCAGGGTTAGAAAGCCCCAGATATTGAAGGCTGCAATTAATACAGCGAAGCCCAGCAGAATAAGCAGTAACAGTTTTTTCAAGATTTTCATTTTTGAGGTATCCCGGGAAGGTGTAGGCATCCGTGCGAATTCTTTGCGCCAGTGTATTGGCTGTGATTCTTCATTTAGGTCAATCAATGCCCGGCGATTGT
Organism: Halioglobus sp.; assembly: GCA_036961445.1. GTDB lineage: Bacteria > Pseudomonadota > Gammaproteobacteria > Pseudomonadales > Halieaceae > JBALVO01. The sequence continues at coordinate 22,422 of JBALVO010000032.1, read as the reverse complement.
GGTGCGATGCAAGAGACGGTCGTGCCCCTCATAACCCCCTGTGGCCCGGTGCAGCACTGACCGATTGTCCCACATGATCAGCATATTGGGTTGCCACTGGTGGCGATACTGGAATTCCTGCCGAGTCTGCCACTCATGGAGCTCCACCAGTACAGCAAGTGCCTCTTCGTCAGCCATTCCCTGGATGCCGATAATGTAGCCGATACAGCCATAGATAGCGGGCAGACCTGTTTCCGGATGATTTTGAATCAGTGGGTGTAGTTGCGTTGCGTTGGCTTCATCTGAAGGCAGTATATCCATACTGCGATCGCTGTCCTTGTCATCTTCGCCATACATACCGTCGGGAGCATAGGCACCCTTGGCGGAATGGATAGCCAGCTTGTTCTCCAGCTTTGCACGCAGGCCAGCAGGCATCTCAAGCAGGGCTTGGTGCTGATTGTTGAACCAGGTATCGCCTCCCCTGGGCGGGATGGCAATGCCATAGAGACAGGTCGCCATTGGCGGAGTCTGTTGGAAGCTCCAGTCGGTGTGCCATGACTCGGCAAATAGCGGTGCGGTTTCTCCGGCGGTCCGCTGTACGGCGATAATGTGCTTTCGATTGTCTATGGGTGCAATAAATGGATCATCACCAAAGTCACCAAAGTAAAGGGAGAAGCGCTCCAGGTCATCATCGGACATGGCCTGGTCGGGAAAAGAGACCACCAGATGTTCAAGGAAGGCTGCGCGAATATCGGCAATTTCTGCATCGCTCAGGGGCTGGGTCAGATCTACGCCAGTCAGGGTGGCGCCGCAGGCTTGTTCGCTGGGAGAGACATTAAGGGCCATTGTTTCGTTCCGGGTCTGTTATTGCGGTGAGTGAGTCTACTCCACTACTGGCGGTGTCGTCATTGCCTGCCTGTCCATGCGTGTTCAGGCCGATGCCCCCGGCTCAAGGAAAGACTCGCAAGTGGCAAACCCTTCACCTTCAGGCGCTGCGCCGCTACACAGCTTATCCATTTGGCTGCGCAATTGGTTCAGCACAAGCTGCCGTTGCTGCGCCGTTGTCGTCTCGCCGGCGGCGGGTTCGGCCCAGGCCAGTAACATTCGACTGAGCCTGTTCATTCGGCCGCTGGTGCGCTGATGTAAGCCATCCTTCTGCTGTGCCAACTCGTTAAACAGGATTGTTCCGGCTGCACGGATCCCTTCGATATCGTCAGGGCTGAGTGCGATCAGTGCAAACAGGTAGTTGCTGCCCCACTGGATGCGGGTCGCAGGTCCCTGTGCTGCATCCCAGGCTTGCTTGTGCCAGGCTATGGCGGCGTCAGCATTGCCGGCCTGTTTTTCCAGATATGCCATCCCTGACATAAAGTAATAGGGTTGACTGGAAATCTCGATGCCTTCCAACAAGGTGGTGCGCGCTTCAGGCACCAGACCAGCGTTGAGGTAAATCTGGGAAATTGTATTCAGGGCAGTGTGTTGCTGATAGTTGTTGATTTGCGATCGCGTGGCTGCAACCTGCGCCTTTACCCAGTCTTGTTGCGCTGCTGACAATTCCCCGTCTTCGGGCAGTGCAGTTTTGTTAACTTCGACCCATGCATATATGGCCTCTATGCGCGCTAGGACACCCATGGAGGTATCGCCTACTGTCGTGGCTAGCAGCGTAGCAATTTGCTCACGTAACGCCGCCGCCTGCTCTTTGCCAGGCATTGCCTTAACGATGTCTGCTCCGGCCGTAATAAACAAACTCAGGTTGTCACGGGCTAGCGCTCTATCCTGCAATATACGCTGGACATCTACTATGTACTGCGGTGCCAATGACTCGTCCCGCTTCTTATTCCTGGCCCATGCGCCAACAGCCAGCATTTGTAACTTGCTCTTTGTCGCAGCGAGGCGATCAGGGCAGGCGGCGGCCATATTCCGCAGGGCCAGATGCAGGTTGCCATCGCCCAGGGCCATGCCTCTATCCTGGTCCCAGGAATAGTTCGCCAGCAGTTGCCAATCGTCATCGCGAATATCCTGTCCAGCCTGTACCGCCAGCAGCAGTTCTTTCACTGGATGCAGTGCATTGAGTGCCAGTTCCAGCACGCCGACGTACTGCTCGATATTCATGCCCCCGGGAATTCGAGTAATCTCGATGCCCGCCGGGTCAAAGATAATGACGGTCGGATAGCCCTGCACACCAAACTTCTCGCCATACTGTTGTGCGCGCTCGGTGTCTCCATCAAGGTATACCGGTACAAACAGTTTTGACTGCTCAATAAATTCCTCGCGCAGGAATATGGTGGCCTTCAACTCATGACACGGTGGGCACCACTGTGCCCCCCAGTAGAGAAACACCGGCTTATTTTCAGTTCTGGCAGTGGCAAAGGCCTCGTCGATGGAGCCGTCAAACCAGGGGATGCCTTCTTTTGTGGGAGCTTCCGCAACCGCCTGAATCTGCGTCGTGGAGCTGATGGGCTTCTGTATGGATCCCTGATCGGCGTTGCACGCGTATAATGACAGCGTGGTCATTGTTAGAAAAAGTACAGCCAGCTTGTTAATCATATCGTCTGGAAACTCCATTGATGCTATTGCATGCCCACAGCGCTTTCATCGAAGGCCAGTTGCTCTTCGCTGGTGTACTCCTGGTCAGCGCCAATTATTATTGAGTCCAGCAAGGGTGATGCTCTTTTCAGGGCAATTTTATAAAGGGACGTTAGCACAGGCTATGGGTGAGTAGAACTAGCTTAAAGAGGTGCGTCGACAGCGCAATGCCAATAGGGTAACTGATTTTTGTGGTTTGTTCGGCCCGCCACGCAAAGTCTTGCTCGACCAATACTGCAGAAACGATTACATTCAGGGAGCGAGATTTTTCTGATCCTTACGACAGAACACAGTGAGCTGATATGCAAAACGACATTGGTTTGATCGGACTGGCAGTCATGGGCCAGAACCTGGTGCTGAATATGGCGAACCATGGTTTTTCGGTGGCGGTTTATAACCGCACTGCCGCAACCACGGCGGAGTTTGTTGATGGTTTGCCGCATGAACCACAAGACAAGGTGTGGGCCGGAACCGCAGACCGCATTCAGGGCTTTGATGATATCAACGCGTTGGTGTCGTCCCTGCAGCGGCCCCGCCGGGTCATGATAATGGTCAAGGCGGGCGCCCCGGTTGATGGGGTCATAGATCAGCTCCAGCAGCTACTGGAGCCAGGCGATATCATTATTGACGGCGGCAATAGCGATTTTACTGACACCAATCGGCGGGCAAAGGTATTGCGTGACGCCGGGCTTCTATTTATAGGGGCTGGAGTGTCAGGCGGTGAAGAGGGTGCCCTCAAAGGGCCGTCTATCATGCCCGGAGGCGATGTGACTGCGTGGCCCCACGTGAAGGATATCCTGCAATCGATCTCTGCCAAGGTTGGCCCCAATGCTGACATCCCCTGTTGTGAATGGGTGGGTGAGGATGGGGCTGGGCACTATGTGAAGATGGTTCACAACGGCATCGAATATGGCGATATGCAGTTAATCTGCGAGGCCTATTTTCTTCTCAAACATGCACTGGGGTTGTCCAACGACGAGCTCTACCGGGTATTTGCAGACTGGAACCAGGGCGAGTTGGAGAGTTACTTGATTGAGATTACCCGCGATATCTTTACGGTTAAAGATCCCGTGTCTGGTGGCGATCTTATCGACCAGATTCTCGATACCGCCAAGCAAAAGGGCACGGGTAAGTGGATGAGCCAGCATGCGCTGGACCTGGGGGTGCCGACCACGCTTATTACAGAAGCGGTGTATGCGCGCTGTCTGTCCGGCCAGAAGGACGCGCGAGTGCGCGCGTCCAAGGTCCTGTCCGGGCCAGCTGGCGGCTATGATGGTGATCGCAAGCAGTTCATTGAAGATGTGCGACAGGCACTGTATGCCTCGAAACTCGTGAGCTACGCTCAGGGTTATGTCCAGCTGAATGCCGCCGCCGAAGAATTTGGCTGGACGCTGAACAACGGCAGCATCGCGTTGCTGTGGCGCGGGGGCTGCATCATTCGCTCAGTGTTCCTGCAAGATATAAAGTCCGCCTTCGACAAAAATGCGGCACTGGAAAACCTGCTGTTGGATGATTTTTTCAAAAATGCAATAGATCAGGCTCAGCCTGCGTGGCGACGTGTTGTGTCAGCCGCAGTCAACCTGGGACTGCCCGCACCCGGATTTGGAGCCGCCCTGTCCTACTATGACGGCTACCGGCGCGATCGCCTGCCGGCAAATCTGTTGCAGGCCCAGCGCGATTACTTCGGCGCACACACCTACGAGCGCATTGGTGACGAGGGTGGAGAAAGCCATCACACTGACTGGATTAGAGAGCGCAACCTTACCTAAAGTCCGGGAGAGCCAAATGGATGTGGTTCCAATCCAAGCCTATTTTCTACCGGCCCTGCTTTCAGCAATTGCCCTGGCCTGGGGTGCCGGGAAGTTTGTAGATGGTGCAGTCTCGTTGTCTTTTGATCTGGGTCTGTCGCCACTGGTGGTTGGTATCATTGTGATGGGCTTTGGCACTTCGCTGCCAGAATTTGTGGTGTCGGTAATGTCGTCCGCGACAGGGAGTTCAGCCTTATCCCTGGGTAACGCCTATGGATCAAATATTATCAACATTGGCCTGGTGCTGGGCCTCTCCGCCGTTATAAAACCTGTGATCGTACAAAACCATGTGGTGCATCGAGAGCTGCCTTTGCTGTTGTTGGCTACGGCAGCCACTGCCGTGCTGGTGATTGACATGGAGCTGTCGCGCACTGATGGGCTGATATTGTCGTTTTCGTTCGTATTGGCACTTTTGTTTCTGGTCATTGTGTCATCGCGTAATACCGCAGCGGCCGGGAAGACAGGCTTCATGCGTAAAGTGCAGGATAACTCGGGGACTTTACAAAAGAGCATTAAACAGCTGATTCTGGGCCTGGTTATGATCGTCGCTTGTTCTGCAGTTTTAGTATGGAGCGCGAAGGGGATTGCCGTTCAGCTGGGTGTCAGTGAACTCATTGTGGGTGTTGTGGTGTTGGCCCTGGGGACTTCACTGCCAGAATTGGCCGTGGTGGTGGTTGCCGCCAGGCGTGGTGAACATCAGCTGGCTCTGGGTAACGTGATTGGTTCTAACCTGTTCAATACTTTGGCCGTTGTTGGTGTCGCCAGTGCGATAACGCCTTATGACATCGATCCCGACCTGGTGATCCGCGACTTGCCTGTAATGTTTGCTTTTACCGCGTTTCTTGTGGTGATTGGTTATCGTTGGGGTCGTCACACTGGGGTGATCAACAAAGTCGAAGGGATTTTGTTGATGCTGGCTTTTTTGGGATACATGGTCTGCTTGATCTATTGAACGCGACGCCGTGAACCTTTTTGGCTGTCATCATAGTTCTTCATAAATCGACCTTCAAATTCATATCAACATCACTACACTTCACGTCAAGGTCATGGATTGAAAGACCTTAGCAGAGGTGGTGTAGCCGGTGGGTAAGATGTCAGTCACGGGCAATCCAGGGAAGGAGCCCAAACGAAGTTTGCGGTGCTTTATGAATATGGCACCGCCGGCTACACCGCCACCCTAAAACGTCTATTGGCAGTATAGGTCAGAAATAACTCTGGCCACCTCGTTCCCCAATTGCATACACTCCGTGTACTCCAAACGGCACGAGATTGATATGAGCGACCCAACTTCTTACATCCCGCCAAAAGTCTGGCAATGGAACACCGAAAACGGCGGCAAATTCGCCAATATAAATCGCCCCACCGCAGGCGCTACCCACGAAAAAGAAATGGCGATCGGCAAACATGCGCTGCAGCTGTACTCACTGGCTACTCCTAATGGTGTAAAGGTCACCGTGCTGCTGGAAGAGTTACTGGCGCTGGGCAAAAAGGAAGCCGAGTATGACGCCTACACCATTAATATCGGCGATGGGGATCAGTTCGGTAGCGGCTTTGTGGCGATTAACCCGAATTCCAAGATTCCGGCGTTGATGGATCACAGCACTTCGCCGCCGACCCGGGTATTTGAATCCGGGGCCATCCTGCTTTATCTGGCGGAGAAATTTGGCGCATTTTTGCCCACCGAGCCCTCAGCGCGGGCGGAATGTATGTCCTGGCTGTTCTGGCAGATGGGTAGCGCCCCCTTTCTTGGCGGCGGATTCGGGCACTTTTATGCCTACGCACCCTATAAAATTGAATACTGCATTGACCGCTATGCGATGGAAGTTAAACGCCAGCTGGACGTATTGGACCAGAACCTTTCTTCGCGACGCTATTTATGCGGAGATGAATATACTATTGCCGATATGGCGAATTACGCCTGGTACGGTGCGCTGGTGTTGATCGATATCTATGAGGCCTCGGAGTTTCTGGACGTGGCGTCCTACACGAATGTAGTGCGTTGGGCCTCAGAAATACAGGCGCGCCCCGCAGTACAGCGTGGTCGTCGGGTTAACCGGGCCTGGGGGCCAGAAGAAGAGAGAGTGCTGGAGCGCCACGCTGCCAGTGACCTGGATTGAGCTTCCTGATTTTTTATGCGCGAGTGACTCGATGCGACAGTACCGAGATTGATGAGGCCACATTTGACTGCTACCAGTAATCCGTTTTTTCATGAACCGCCTGCGCACGGCCTGCCTGATTTTGATGCCATCACCACGGCCCATTATCGCCAGGCATTTGATCGCGGCTTAGCCGAGCACAGGCAAGACATAGCAGTGATTAGCGAGAGTGCCGAGCTGCCCGACTTCGCCAATACCGTAGAGGCGATGGAGCGGGCCGGGTGTCTACTGGATCGTGTTTCCTCAGTATTTTTTAACCTGACTTCATCTAATACCAACGATGAAATTCAAGCGCTGGAGCTGTCTCTTTCTGCTGAATTGGCGACGCATCACAGCGTGATTTACACTAATCCCCAGCTGTATACCCGCATTGAGTCGCTGCACGCGGAGCGTGAACCGCTGGATCCGGATCAGCGGCAGCTGCTGCAGGAGATTCATCAGGATTTTGTTCACGCCGGCGCCGCCTTGAATGAATCGGGCCGCGAGGAAATGCGGCAGATCAATGAGTCACTGGCTAGTCTAACTACCCGGTTTAGTCAGAACGTACTTAAAGATACCAACGCATTTGAACTGGTGCTGGAATCCGAAGAAGACCTGGCAGGCCTACCCGAACTGGAGCGTAAGGCTGCCCGCTCGGAAGCCGAACAGCGGGGCAAGCCGGGTAAATATGTCGTGACTATCTCACGGTCTTCTATCACGCCATTCCTGCAGTTTGCTGATCGCCGTGATCTGCGCGAGCAAATGTTCAAAGCGTATACCAGCTGTGGCAAGCGTTCTGTAGACAACCAGCCCCTATTGAAAGAGATTGTCAGCCTGCGACAGCAGCGAGCGCAACTGCTGGGTTATGACACACATGCGGACTTCATGTTGTCCGATCGTATGGCGGGCACACCGGATGCCGTGCTGGGGTTGTTAGACCAGATATGGCAACCGACCAAAATCAAAGTTGCCGCGGAAGCTGCGGTCCTGCAGGAGCGCGTGCGGCGAGAAGGCGAGAGTTTTAAGCTCGCGCCCTGGGACTGGTGGTATTACGCAGAGAAGGAGCGTGCGGAAAAGTTCTCGCTGGATCCCGGTCAGATCAAACCCTACTTCAAACTGGAGAATGTGCGCGATGGGGCCTTTGCAGTCGTCAAACGCCTATATGGCATCAGCGTTACGCCACGAAACGACGTACCGGTCTACCATCGCGATGTGACGGCCTATGACGTGACGGATGCTGATGGTTCGCCACTGGGTCTGTTTCTCGTTGACTATTTTATGCGGCCATCAAAGCGTGGTGGCGCATGGATGTCCAACTTCAGGGAGCAGTCAAACCTTGATGGCGCGATTCGGCCCATCGTCGTAAATTGTTGCAACTTCCCCAAGGGTGAGCCCTGCTTGCTGGGTATGGACGAAGTCAGGACATTGTTTCACGAATTCGGACACGCCCTGCACAGCCTGTTGAGCCAGGTCCGTTATCGCAGTCTTGCCGGCACCAACGTAAAGCAGGATTTCGTGGAGTTGCCGTCACAGATAATGGAGCACTGGGCGGTGCAGCCTGAAGTGCTCAAATCTTATGCCCGGCATGTTGATACCGGTGAGCCTATCCCCGATGAATTGATAGACAAGCTCAAGGCATCTGCGACCTTTAACCAGGGCTTTGCCACCACCGAATACCTGGCCGCGTCATATCTGGATATGGCCTGGCATAGCCAGGCGGGATTGGAGGCGGATGAGGTCGATGTATTTGAGTCTGATGTCATGAACCAGATCGGCCTCATTGACGCGGTGCTGCCGCGTTATAAATCGACCTATTTCCAGCATATTTTCACTGGAGACAGCTATTCAGCGGGCTACTACTCCTACATTTGGGCAGAAGTCCTTGATGCAGACGGTTTTGAAGCCTTTGAGGAGAACGGTATTTTTGACCAGGCCACGGCGCTGTCTTTTCGCAAAAATGTGTTGGAGATGGGGGGCAGTGACGACCCTATGAGCCTGTATAAGGCTTTCCGGGGTCGTGAGCCGCAGGTAGCGCCGCTGTTGGCGAAGCGCGGTTTGGCGCTATAAGTACAGCGAGTTCTTGGGCTGTGCGAATACACGCTCTACCATCGGAACAAAATCTTCCAGTGGCATTGAGACAAAGTCCTTGTCGAATGCTTTCTGGTCGTATTTGTGGCAGAACTCCGCCGTGTAATTGAAGTTCTCGTTGTCCTTGAACTGATCGCGCATATTCCGGTCTTTACCCAGGTGATGAAAGAAGTAATAGCCCTGGAAGATTCCGTGATGCTTCACCATCCAGTAGTTCTGTTCGCTGACGAACGGCTGCAGTATGGTGGCAGCCAAATCGGCGTGGTTCAGTGAGCCCAGGGTATCGCCGATATCGTGCAGCAGGGCGCATACCACATACTCTTCATCGCGCCCGTCCTGGTGGGCCAGGGTAGCGGTCTGCAGGCTATGCTCCAGGCGATCTACCGGGAAGCCACCAAAGTCACCGTCCAGCAGGCGCAGGTGATCCAGTACACGGCCTGCCAGGCCACTCCAAAGCTCCCTGACGTTCTCAGCGATAACCTGCCATTCCTCGGCAGTGCCCTCGGTCATTTCTTTAAATTTTGCCCTGCTCGGTGCGTTCATTTGATAATCCCGTATTGAGTTGTCGTTACATGCACAGGCCCAGCATTCAGCAGGACCTGTTCTGCAGATCAGTACAAGGATAGTACAAAAGTGGCCCCAGGGTTAAGCCTTGGCAGTGAGGGGCGTAATATTTGACGTTTCGGCCTGCTCATCACCGCCAATATCCAATAGCAGGTCCGGCTTGCCTTTGCAGGCGGCTACCAGAAGGTCTTTATTGCGGGATAGCAATAAGCCGATGTTTTCAGCATCTAGCTCAGTAATACCGTCAGCTTCCCTGCGTAAAAACAGGCTGAAGTTTTCCGCCAGTTCCAACATTTTGTCGTAGTCATCGGCGTCTCGCTTGTTTTCAAACATTTTGTCGTCTCTGTCACATTTCCACATTGCTACAACGGGCATAAGTCACCTCGGGGGTTATAGATTTAGTATAGTACTGTATATATGAACAGTATTTATCACAAGTGATTTCTTGCCATTTGTAGGAGGCTGCAGCACCCCGCCAGGACAGGTGTGATGAGAGTATTTGTCTAAAGGATAAATTCGCTGATTAGCACTGCCTTCAGTTAAAGTATGCGCCCATTGATCCAGGAAGTTGCAATGTTATGAACAGGCCCGCTATGGCCCCGGCTTTACCGTTTACTGTCGCGATGCTTGGTATCGCGATATTTGCCGGCATGGACGTACTGATGAAGCAGCTATCTATAGCGATGGGGGTTTACAACGCCATGTTATGGCGCACGGGAATCGCTCTAGTGATAGCCACGGTACTGTATCTGTGGGTCAGGAAGGGCTGGCCTGACTGGTCAATAATTCGCCTGCATATATGGCGCGGTGTGGTCATCTCACTGATGGCATTGCTCTTTTTCTGGGGCCTGGTGCATGTGCCGCTGGCGGAGGCCATTGGCTTGTCGTTCATCGCGCCGCTTATCGCGCTGTATCTTGCGGCAGTGCTATTGCACGAAAAGATTGGTGACAAGGCCATATGGGCATCGGTAATCGGACTAGCGGGGGCTGTGGTCATCATTAGTGCCAAGCTTGGCGGAGAATACAGTGACAGTATGGGCAAGGGCATTGTGGCCATTTTGCTCTCTGCGCTTATGTATGCCTATAACCTGATTCTGCAACGGCAGCAGGCGCTGGTTGCGGAGCCAATTGAAATCGCTTTTTACCAAAATGGCACGGTGGTTGCGGTGTATCTTTGCTTTGCGCCGTGGTGGGTTGTTGTGCCAGAGGTTGCCTTGCTTCCCCAGCTGGCGGCTGCCGCTGCCCTGGGGATTATCTCGCTGTTACTATTGTCCTGGGCCTATGCGCGGGCGGAAGCGAAGGTTTTGATTCCGGTGGAGTATACGGCGTTTATTTGGGCTTCTTTACTGGGCTGGTTGGTGTTTGCCGAAAATGTGACAGCAGCGACTCTGGCCGGTACAGCTCTTATTGTTGTCGGTTGTCTGGTCGCCGCCAGGCAACAACCTGACCATGTGGATCATATAGAAACCACGGCGGTTTAGCTGTGTTGTGCCATGCGAGACTGCCAGTGACTGCATTGGTTGGATGAGGCAGGGGGGGCAGACGTATTGGGGTTCTCGGGTGTAGCCGCCATCTCATCGGCACTACTGCGGATGGCGCGATCCTCCGGCGACAAAGCCAGGGCCAGCAAGACGGCGCTGCGAGCAGCCTTTGGGCAGTGCAGGGCGCTTAACGCGTGGGCAAGGTTGTTCCAGCCGGTGGCGGCCTGCGCTGAATGGAAACGGGCGAATTGATAAAAACTGTCGGCCGCTATTGAGTACCTTTGCAGGGCGTAGGCCGTATTTCCTTTCCCTAGCAGGGCGACCTTGTTGTTGGGCCAGCGCCGCAGAGCCGCCTGATAGGCAGTGAAAGCGGCGTCAATGTGGCCGCTACTTTCCAGGTCGACTGCTGCCTGGTTCCAGATGGCATGAGTTGCAAACGGGGGAATGTCGGTGGCCGGGCCGACCACTAACGCCCAGTAATTACTGCGTTTCCAGGTGTGCTCAAAGGTAGAGATAGACATGTGGTAGTCCTCATGGGTACCGGAATTCAGGATCAACTCCGCAGTTGCCAGGTTGTAACCGGTGACGGTTGCGTAGTGCCATTGCGGCAACCATTCAATACCCAAATTCTGCAGCACAAGCACGGGATAACCTGCATCCAGTGCTCCGATCAATTGCGCCATTTCCCGTTGCTTACCTGCCGGGAGTGGATAGGCAACCCGCTCGTAGCTGCGGATTGCAGCGGTCATTTCAACCTGCAGGCTACCTTTTCTGCCGGGAATATAAACCTGCCGTGCAAGTTGCAACGGGTCAGTCTGAAGACCGTTGTAGTTTAATAAGCCTGCCAGCGCCGCTGGGCCGCAGTGATAATCCTCTTGTGGGAAAAAAGGAACCTGCAGACGCACCCCTTGGGGCATATCGTGCTGATGAGTAGTTAATAGTTCGCGGGTTTGTGGAGCGCTGCATGCGGTGACGAGTGTAAAAGCGCAGCACAAAAAAAAGGCCGCACTGAGGCGGCCGGCAACACATTGCCTGTTCGACGTTGCGCCTGTCACTTAATCGGTTTGATAAAGGAGAAGATGTCGGTCACACCAAAAATATCAAGGAAAACAAGGGTCAACAAAACAATTACCGCTACGCCAACAACACCACTGCCGGCTGGCAGCTCTTCAATATGTGCGTTCAACTGGGCCAGTTCCTGGTTGGTCAACTGTCCAATGCGCTCGTTGGCGGCTTCCGCGGTAATGCCAAAAGCAGCCATTTTCTGCTGAACTTCGTCCTGCTGTAAAAGATTCACCAGGTCCTGTCGGCTAGCTTGCTGAGTGTGACTCTCCAGGACCGTGTCTGTGGTTATCATTTCGGCTTGCACGAGACTGCTCTGCAGGCCCAGAACCAGCGTGGAGATACTCAGTAATGTGGCTATATATCGCTTGATGGAAGGCATGATCAGGACTCCGGTAGGGGATAGGGTAGGGCGTATCCTAGCAACTGCGAATCGTCGCTTCCAGTTACTTATTAACGAGGGTTTTGCGTGCACTGTGCACCGTACCTAGTCCATATAAACGACGACTTTGCCTCTGGCGTGGCCTTCTTCTATATAGGCTATGGCGTCCGCCACCTCACTCAGTGGATAGCGGCGGTCGATCACCGGGGTCACTGTGCCTGCCTGCATAAGATCAGCCAGAATGGCGAGGTCCTCGCTGTCCAGTTGCGCCATGATCATCAAAAACTTTTGGCTGACAAATGGCGACAAAAACGATGCCTTCAGAGGGCCTATCAATGGCCCTACCCAGTTACCTGTTGAGCCACCGAGCATGACCATGACCCCCTCGGGTTTCATCACTGCCCGATTCGCTAACAGCGATCGGTTGCCAACATTATCTATGATCAGGTCATACTGTTCGCCGCTCTTGGTGTAGTCCTGCTTGGTGTAATCAAAGACATGATCTGCGCCGATGGAGCGGACCATTTCCACATTGCGTGTACTGCATACGCCGGTCACTTGCGCCCCAAATGACTTGGCAATTTGCACGGCAAAGGTACCGACGCCGCCAGAGGCGCCATTGATCAGGACTTTCTGCCCGGACTTTAACTGACCTTTATCGCGCAACACCTGTAAGGCCGAGATCGCCGCTATGGGTACCGCGGCTGCCTGCTCAAAGCTTATGTTGTCGGGCTTTATGGTCAGCGCCCGATCCTCGCGAATCGTCAGGTACTGCGCGAACGCGCCGTTGCCACCACCAAACACCTCATCACCGGGTTGGAAACGCGTGACATCCTTGCCGACCGCTTCGATGGTTCCTGCAAAGTCCACGCCCAATCTTGGATTCTTGGGAGCACCAAGGCCGGACATGAGACGCAAAAAGTAGGGTGAGCCCCTCATGTAATGCCAGTCCAGGGGGTTGACGGCCGCCGCGTGAATTTTTACCAGAACTTCATCATCGGCGGGCGTCGGTTTTGCCACGTCCGCAAACTCTAAAACAGCAGGCGAGCCGTAACAACGACCCACAATCGCCTTCATCACTGTGGATTGTCCGGAAAGCGCTGGCGCTGGCCCACAGGCCGACGTTCGACCCAGGATAAGAGCCAGTGCTGTCAGGCCAATGGCCACCAGGGCCAGAATGCTCACAACAATTTTATAGCGCAATTTCATTTATCGGTTCCCATTCGCAGGGGTAACCTACGGCAGTATGAATCTAGGCGCCTACACTACAGTGCTGGTGTCCGTAAAAGAACAGCCATGTTCGCAACTATTGGGAGTTGGGCAGGTCAGAGGGTGGCTCGGCCCCGCAGACATGGCCGCCGTGCCAAAATGTCGTGCTCTGCCGCCCCAGGTTGTTATGCAGTCGGATTCGACTATGCTGAATACGCATCACCAATAATAAAGCAAGAGCGACCGGAGACACATGAAGAAACGGATTTTCGATGTTTGTGTAATAGGAACAGGCGCAGGCGGAGGGGTAATGATCGACCAGCTGACGGCTGCCGGTCTTTCGGTGGTTGCGCTGGAGCGCGGTCCGTATCTGGCCACCAGTGATTTTGACGATGACGAACTGCGTAATGGCGTGCGCGATCTGGTTTTCTCGGCTAACCAGGAAGAAACTTTTCAGAATCCAACCACGGGTGAGCTGGAGATTGGCAGCTTCAGTCGTATTTCTCACTGCGTGGGCGGTACGATCACGCATTGGGATGGCATGTCATGGCGTTTTCGGCCAGACGAGTTTCGTGTGTTGTCGGTGGAGGGGGCTGTGGCGGGAGCGTCCCTGGCGGACTGGCCCATCACTTACGAGGATATGGCGCCCTACTACGAAAAAGCGGAATGGGATTTTGGTATATCCGGCACGGCAGGTGCCAACAAAAACGAACCACGCAGGAGTCGCGGCTACCCAAATCCGCCGCACCCTTATCGCACGGCCAGCCAAATGATTGCAAAAGGGGCAGGAGAAATGGGATACACGCCATTTCCGATTCCGCTGGCCATCAACTCGCAGGCATACGGGGGGCGACCCGCCTGTATCAGGGGCGGCGCCTGTCGAGGCTACGGTTGCGCAATACATGCAAAATCCACCACGTATTCTGTTTCACTGCCGCGAGCCATGCGTACCGGCAAGCTTGATCTGCGTGCTGACGCCATGGTGTTTGATATACCAACCAAGGACGGCCGTGTAACCGGAGCACGCTACCTCGACTCCAAAGGCAATGCACATGAAGTGCTGGCACGGCACGTGGTGTGTGCTGCAGGTACCATAGGTACGCCGCATCTGATGCTGCAAGCGCAATCTGGTAGCTCGCCAGATGGCCTGGGTAACAGCTCGGGCCTGGTAGGAAAAAACCTGCAGTTTCACCACTTCCCCAGTGCGGTCGCTACCTTCGACGATGATATGCATGGCTATACAGGGTTTGAGGGCCATGTCGCGTTTGATGACCTGCATCCCAGTGATTCCAAGCGTGGCTTTATTCGCGGAGGAGTCGTAATAGAGGCCAACATATTTACCCACCAGCCAATTATGCATTCTTTGGCGCTGGCGGGCCCTCAGCACAGTTGGGGGCCTGGTCTCAAAGACCATATGCGGGACTTCAGTCGTACCGTGCATTTTGCCGGCGTCTGTGAGGAATTACCGATGGAGTCCAACCGGGTAGAGCTGGATCCTGGTATCAAGGATCGGTTTGGCCTACCAGTACCTCGCATTACCAAGGGCAATCACCCCAACGATATTGCTATGAGTGTGTGGTACGAAGAGCGACTCCGGGAGGTGGCCATCGCCGCGGGAGCGCGACAAGTCCTGTCGCCTTCGATTGCTGGTCTGGACATAAAACTCGATACGCCGGTATCGGGCAGTGAGCACAATCATGGAACCTGCAGAATGGGCAATGATCCGAATACATCTGTATTGGATAAGTGGTGTCGCAGCCACGAAGTTCCGAATTTATGGGTAGTCGATGGCAGCGTGATGCCAACCAACGGAGGTTACAACCCCACACTCACTATACTGGCCAACGCATATCGCGTATCCGATTACTTTATTCGTGAGTCTGCGAGGCAATCATTATGAACAAAATAGACAACGTCACACTCAGTCGTCGAACGTTGTTAAGAGGTGGCTCGCTATATGGGAGTGGCCTGCTTATGGCGCTCACTGTGCCGCGGCCTTTGGCAGCGGCGGCTGCGCAACAATCAAAAGATCCGGCGATATTTACTGCGGAGCAATGGCAAACAGTTGCTGCTATCGCCGCTCGTATAATCCCCACCGACCACCAGCCCGGTGCGACTGAAGCCAATTGCGTGAATTTTATCGACAAAGCCCTGGCGAACGAGGATGTAGAGTCCCGAATTGATTTCGATGCGGGGCTTACGGCCCTGGAATCGCTTTGCCGTGGGCAGCTCGGTAAATCGTTTATCGATCTGCCGCCGGCTGAGCAGGATCGCGTACTCAGGTCGATGGAGGCGGGCACGTCAACCCAGTGGCCGGCGGAAGGCATTGCAGATATGGACTTCTTTGAATTGGTCAGAGCCATGACAATTATGGGATTCATGGCTGACCCCAAGTATGGCGGCAATGCGGAGTTTTCAGGGTGGAAGGTGGCTCGTTACCCTGGTCCCAGGCATCACCAGGGAGGTTATACCCCGGCCCAGATGCAAGGCGAAGAAGAAATCATCACCATATGGGGCGGTAAAATGTAGCCGATGATTCGACGATGCCTCTGTCTAGGCACCGGCGCTATACAGCCCCGCCGCTTTCCAGCCATTGTCGACAATCGGGAGTCAACGCGCGCTCGCAGGCTGCTTCGTACTGCGCCAGCTCAGCGTCCGAAAGCACGTTCCGCCAACGTCCATTGGTGCCCTTGTTCATAAACGTAGCAGCACCACCCTGCCAGAAGGATCCGCCGCCGGGCGCATAGAGTTCGCCCCTGGCTTTCATTTCCTTGAATGACACAGCATCAACTATGCCTGGCCAGGCTGATTCGGGCACGTCAATTTCCAGGTAGCGGGCAATCTCCCGGATCTCGCCCTCAGTATCAGCGAGCAAATCGTTGTAGTGCACCAGACGGATATTGGGTAAGTGTCGATAGTTCCACCAGGACTGTACATTGGACAAGTGCGACCAGTAGGGCCAACCGCCCACTTCGTCTGCAAAACAGCTTTGGTCCACCCAATGGCTCCAGAACTCATGGATATCCTCCGGCGCCTGGGGGAACTCCTCGCCCACGCGGCCCGGGATGATATTGATCAGATGCAAAAACTCCGGTGTCATATGGCGATAGTGATTCCACAAGGACATAAAAACGTCGCGCCCATCGCGGGTGATATAGAGATATTTCACATCCTCCTCGTAGCGCATGCCATCCAGGGGTAAGTGCGTTTTTATGAAGCGCCGGTGCGGCTGGGCGTCCAGTCCGCCAAGGATTAACTCCAGTGGCAGCAGTCGCATATCGAGCCAGGGAGACAGGGCTGCAGGTGGTGCCGGGAAATTGCCATCGGGAAATAGCAGGTTCGCGATGATTCCCTGCGTCCATGTCGTCCCCGCCTTGTAGGAGGTGGCGATTACGATGTCGTCAGCACGGTGCTCCAGGTATTTCCAGCGGGTGCTATCAAAGTGGTGGCACTGATAGATGCGAGTGTTCTGCGGTAGCTTCATGATGTATTCATTGCCTCGGAGTTTCTGCGCCGGATAAGGTTGCGGCATTGACGGAATGGGGATAGATCATTCGGGTTAAACGAGAAGTATAGGCAAGAAAAGCAGAGTTGGCGGGAGCAAATGTAGCACTAAGGACTTAATGCAGTCGGCGATCTTATGAGATGAAAACTCTCTGACAGACGCTCTGCCAATGGATTGATCTCACATTCTCCGTCCAGGCCATCACAAAAACAACGCCACTGGACTATACTGCTCGCAATTAGAGTCATAGTGGAAATAGCCGATGTTTATAGATGTCAGAAAAAACCCGAGGATGTACGTTCAGCATAACGCCATGGGTGCGCAGTACCTCGCCCCGGTTACCAGCAACTTCCGCATTAACTCGACCTTTATTGCCGAAATGTCGACCTACAGTATCAAAGAGTTGACCGTGAGGAAGTCGCTGGACGGCCTGAATCTTGAGTTACCGGTGAATACACGGGTCATCCACCTGGAAATGAGCTATACCCACTCTACCCATGAAGCGGGAAGGGGCACGAATAATTTACACACGGTCAATGAGCGTTTTTTCTACAAGCTGGTTTTTCTGCCAGAAGCCTACGATGAGTACCTCAGAATACGCAATATCCTTGATCGTCAGACCTTGAGCTAAAATCAAGGCGCAGTAGCAGGTTGGCCTGTAACCAGGGTAAGGAAACCACCAGTGTACTGGTCGGTCGAGCTCCCGCTGGCGTTCCTGATGTTGGCGTCTACACTAAATCAGATAATCCTCGATAGGGAGTAAACCATGCAGTTATCGGTACCCTCAGTAGAGCAGTCCGTGAGTGCGCAGGAGTGGCAAGTGCGTGTTGACCTGGCGGCACTTTACCGGCTGGTTGCCAGTTTTGGTTGGGACGATCTGGTGTTCACCCATATATCGGCCAGGGTGCCCGGTGACGAAGCGCACTTCCTGATTAATCCATACGGCTTACTTTATGATGAGATGTGTGCGTCGAATTTGGTAAAAATCGATCTCAACGGCCAAAAGGTGATGGAAAGTCCTTTCGATATCAATCCAGCGGGCTTCGTGGTTCACAGCGCTGTGCACGAAGTGCGGCACGATGCCATGTGTGTTGTCCATTGGCATTCCCGTGCAGGCGTTGCGGTGGCTGCACAAAAAGACGGCCTGCTACCCATTTCCCAGCAGGCTTCTTTGTCACTTGCATCAATTGCCTACCACGACTACGAAGGCATTGCGGTCAATGAAGAAGAAAAGCAAAGATTGCAAAGGGATCTGGGTGACAAGACAAACCTCATTTTACGCAACCATGGCTTGTTGGTTGCAGCTGGCAGCGTTGCTGATGCATTTCTGTTTATGTACATACTGGAAAGTGCCTGCCAGATACAGATTGCGGCGATGTCCGGTGGTCGAGAACTTATTCATTTCGACCAGGCGATCATTGATGGCACGGCGCGCACGACCCAGGCGGCGACCAAAGGAATGTTTGGAGGAATTGCCTGGCCGGCTCTAATTCGCCGACTGGAAAAAAGGGATCCGTCCTATCGAGATTGATGGCAAAGGTAGTTGAAAGTCAGTAAATTGGGGCGTAAGGATATTTAATAGGGCTAAACCACACGGAGGTGAGATGCAAATCTTTCTGGCAATTTTTCTTGTAACAATCGGCATTGGCGTTTTCCTGGTGATGAGAAAACCGACTCAATCCAAAAAAGCCCCGGCAAAAGCACCTAAACAAAAACCCGGTAACGGGCCTGCAGCGAAAAATTCAGCGTCGGATTTTCCATTTCAGTCGGTCTCCATCATGACCGCAAAAATTTGCTGTGATGGCGCAACCAATCTTAGTGGCCAGAAATTTTTGATTAAACAAGCCCCTAAACTTCCTCTGAGTCAATGTACTAGTTGCGCCTGCAAGTGCGGCTATATTCGTCATACTGACCGGCGCGATGACGACGGTGAAAGACGCGCACTATATGGACTCAGGGCCGAATTACATGCTCTACAGAATGATCACGAGCGGCGGACACGAACCGGTCGCAGGTCTATAGATTTTGCGCCGGCCTAGCGCGATTCTTGATTAGCGTTTACTAATTTCTCCGAGACGCTCCACAGCTGTGCGCGTACAGCTTCATTGTAAGCTTGTGCGTGAGTCTTGCTTAATTTAAGCCCATCGTAAAACTCGCCATTGCCAACATTTTCATCATTTACCAAGTGCAGTACTGCATCCCGGCCGTCCATTACCGAACTCTCGGGTTTAACGCCCAAAGACAGCACCATACTGGTGTCCATAAAGGTTGCCGGGTGTAGGGAATTAACGGTGATTTTTCGGGCGCGTAGTTTGTTGCTCAAATCGACGGTATACATAACTTGCGCAAGCTTACTTTGGCCGTAGGCGCGCCATGGCGAATAGTCCCGTTCCAGCATCAAATTATCAAAATCCAGAGGGTCCGCTGAGCCTGACGCGACGTTGATAATGCGCGCAGACTTGCCCTTCTCCAGTAATGGAAGCAGCAGGTCGGTCAGCAAAAAACCGGATAAATAATTTACCTGGAAGTGAAGTTCATACCCGTCCTGGCTTATTCGTCGAACCGGGTCATTTATCAGCGCAATACCAGCGTTATTTATCAGTACATCGAGTCTGGGGTAGTCTTTGGTTATTTCTGTCGCCAGCAAACGAACATCGGCAAGTGAGCCAAAGTCCGCCTGATAGAAGCGAGCAGCTCCAGGGCGTTGAGCATTGAGTTCCTTTACCAGAGACTCGCCACGTTCACTGCTTCGGCCATGAATAATGACATGGTCACCCGCGTCGGCAAGAGTGCGCGCAACTTCCCGGCCGAGGCCGCTGGTGGAACCTGTGATCAAGACAATGCGATGGTCAATATCCATCGGTTGTAGCTGATCAGCGGCCAATACACCGGGGAGAGACAATGCGAAAACAATAGGGAGTATCCATTTCATGTGAGTTGTTCCGATAAGGGCGAAGTCTGTTACCTGCGCGCGATTGTAAATAAAAACAGCATAAACTGCACCTCTGTGCTCACCCTTCGTCACTATGTATGATGCAGGCATGTACTCGGCAATATGCCGAACCTTAATGCTAGCGAGGGTTATCCGGTGGAAGAAACAAAAAGAATTGCGCTTTTGATCGATTGTGACAATGTTAGCCACAACGCAATAGAAGGCGTTCTGGAGGAACTGGCCAAACACGGGATTGTCAATGTCCGTCATGCCCACGGGGACTGGAATAACCCATCGCTAAGCGGTTGGGCTGATAAGCTGCATCCCCATGCTATTCGGCCTATGCAGCAGTTTGCCTACACCAAAGGAAAGAATGCGACAGATTCAGCGATGATTATTGACGCTATGGATCTGCTGTACAGCAATAATGTGAATGCCTTTGCGCTGATGACAAGTGACAGCGATTTTACCCCGCTGGTACTCAGAATTCTGGAAAGTGGTTTGCCGGTTTACGGCTTTGGCGAGAAGAAAACGCCAAAGCCGTTTGTAGATTCCTGTTCGCCATTTATCTATATCGAAAATCTGGTGTCTGCCTCAGAGGATGAAGCAGAGATAGAGGCTCCTCCAGCGAAAAAATCCAAGGCGCAGTTGCGGCACAACACCTCATTGGTAAGAATGTTGAGGACGGCGGTTGAGCAGACTTCGGGGGATGATGGCTGGGCTAACATGGGGATGGTTGCCAGCTATATAACCAATAATAATAGTTCCTTTTCCTCAATCAATTATGGCTACAAAAAAATCAGCGACCTGGTTAAAACCTCTGAATTATTCAAGGTGGAAATGAGAAATGGTACCGCCATGTATATCAAAGACCCCAGAAGTTGAATTCGCTGTAGTGGGTGAGGCGTTGCCACTTTGATGATCAGACAAAAACAATCAGCGGCAATATTGTTTCCCCGGCTTGCCGTAGAAAACTGAATATAGGCACGCCCGCCAAGCTCAGTACGATGAGTCCTAAAAAGAGATAATTGCCGTAGCGGGCATTATAGTACTGGTACTGCTTTGCCACTCGCGCAGGCAGAAAATACGG
Source organism: Halioglobus sp. (assembly GCA_036961445.1). GTDB lineage: Bacteria > Pseudomonadota > Gammaproteobacteria > Pseudomonadales > Halieaceae > JBALVO01. Next base: position 1,604 of record JBALVO010000032.1, on the reverse strand, counting down.
CATGATGTAGTGCCCGTCCAGTGGGCCCAGCGGTAACAGGTTGAAGACCATCAGTAGCAGGTTGATGAGTGCCAGGTATGTGAAGAAAATTCTGGCGCCATCTCCGGCGAATGGACCCCAGCCTGCCGCAAGGCCAAACAAATACAGGTTTATTGCTACACAGGCAACCAGCAGGTTCATTCCTGGCCCTGCGGCCGCGACCACCAGGCTAGCCCAGCGCGACGAATATTTGGCTGGATTGGTGGGCACCGGCTTCGCATAACCTATGCCAATCAACACGACCATTAGCAAGCCCATTGGGTCGATATGAGCGATGGGGTTTAGCGTTAATCGGCCCAGCCTCTGAGCGGTATCATCGCCAAACAGCTTTGCGCTGGCAGCATGGCCGAACTCATGGAACGTCAGGGAAATGACCAGCGCTATGGTAATTAATAGAAACAGTAGCCATTGGCCCTGGGAGATGAGTTGCAGCATGGATGTTGAGGCTCCGTTGTCGCTGAATTAGATAGCAGGAATTAGGCCCTGATTGCGCGATCGAGGATAACAGGCCCGCTACCTTCGGTGGCCAATTTATCGTCCTGATTGTAAATAGGGCATTTTTTCATCGACAAACAACCGCAGCCAATGCAGCCGGTGAGGGAATCCCGGAGGCGTTGCAGGTATTCTATGCGTTCGTTCAGGTCATCTCGCCAGAAGGTGGATAGGGTTTCCCAATCTTTCGTGGTTGGTGTTCGGCCATCGGGCAGGCTGGAGAATGCCCGCTTGATCTCATCCAGGCTGACCCCCATTTTCTGCGCCGCCTTTATGACAGAGATACGCCGCAGTACGTCGGGTTTGTATTGCCGCTGATTTCCTGCATTGCGCCAACTCCTGATCAAGCCCTTGCTCTCGTAAAAATGCAAAGTGCTGACTTTGACGCCACAGCGCTTTGCTACTTTTCCTACCGTCCAGGTTGCGTCCTTCATGTCATCTCCATCACTTTTCTCTAAATATCTCAAAATATCTCAAAAAAACACTTTACCTCAAGTTAGGTTGAGGTAATAGCATGGCGTCAAGTTTAACCGTTGGAGAACATTATTATGCATTTGGAACACGTGAATCTTGTTGTTACAGACATTGAACAATCATTGAAATTTTATCGGGCGGCTTTCCCTCATTGGCATATCCGTGATCAGGGTAAAGGGGAATGGTACGGCAAGCCTCGCACCTGGGTGCATTTTGGTGATGACTATCAGTACCTGGTATTCAACGACCATGGTGCGGGTGAGAATCGGGACCTGAGGGGGCACCAGGTAGGTCTGGCACATTTTGCCTTTGTCACCAATGCGATAGATGCAGTTATCAATCGCCTGGAAAAAGCGGGGTTTGCAGTTGCCAAGGATGGTGCTGATGAACCCTTTCGTCGGAATGTCTATTTTATCGATCCAGATGGTTTTGAAGTCGAGTTCATCGAGTATCTGAGCGATCTGCCACAACAGCGAAATCAATCCAGTTGATGACTATTGAAAACATCGATGGGTAATAAGCCATCGTGCCGATGAGGAGAAGCGAACATGAAAGTATTAGCCCTTGGAGCCAGCAATAACAAACAATCGATTAATCGA
>JBALVO010000031.1:0-33271 GCA_036961445.1 Halioglobus sp. | reverse complement strand
GCATAGCTCACCACCCCCTCAAGATGGCGTGTCTACCAATTCCACCACTTCGGCAAAGTCTTTGACCGCTTAATTCAGATCCGGCAGGTCATCTTCTACAGCGCCGGTGGCCGCAGGAACTTCTTCCTCCAGCACCGGGAACTCGTCTTGCACGGGTGCCTGTATCTGCATTTCTGCCGCGGCAGGAATATCCAGGTCCAGATCATCCACTGGAGTGGATTTTTGGTTGGCCAACAACGCCAGGCTAAAGCTGCTGACAAAAAATAACATGACCAACCAGGAGGTAGCACGGGTCAGTACATTGCCGCTGCCATCAGAACCAAACAAGGTCTGCGAGCCGCCAGCACCGAAAGAAGCGCCCATATCGGCACCTTTTCCCTGCTGCAGCATGATCAGGGCAATGATGGCCAGCGCTACAAGCAGGTGACCAACTAATATAATTTGTTCCATATTGTTACCGTCCCTCCGGGGGACAAACTCAATTCTCTATGTCATTCTGCCGCAACAGCGGCTGCGTCAATAATCGCCTGGAAATCCTCGACGACCAGTGCAGCACCACCAACCAGCGCACCATCGATATCGTGCTGCGAAAACAATTCAGCCGCATTGGCGGCTTTTACACTGCCGCCATACAACACTCGTGTGGCCACTGCATCCACAGCGTCTATCTCACCCAAACGCGCACGAATAAACGCGTGCATAGCCTGGGCCTGCTCCGGGCTAGCGGTAAGACCGGTGCCAATTGCCCAAACCGGCTCATAAGCCACAACCAGTGCCGCCAGGCCAGATTGGCCCGCTAGCGCTCCAGCGAGTTGCGCCGCGACTACGTTTTCTGCCTCACCCGCCTCTCGTTGCTCGCGCGTCTCACCAACACATACGATGGGCTGCAGGCCTGCCGCAACCGCAGCTGCCAGTTTTGCCGCTACCAACTCGTCTGACTCGCCATGATATTGACGACGCTCCGAGTGCCCCAGTATTACCCAGGTGCAGCCCAACTCCGCCAACATCTTCGCCGCGACTTCGCCGGTATAGGCCCCGGACTGCATATGACTGCAATCCTGGGCCCCAACGGCAATAGCAGATTGCGCGCAAAGCGCCAGAGCTTGGCTCAGGTGCACATAGGTGGGACAAACAGCAATTTCCGCACTCGGCGCAGGATTCGCGCCAAGCAAGCCACCCAATAACTCATCTACACTGCCCTGGGAGCCATGCATCTTCCAGTTACCTACAACCAGTGCTCGACGCATATCATTCTCCGGGTGAAAAAAGCGGCCGCAATCTTAACCAAGATAGTGACCAGTTACAAGACGCGTGTTAGCAGACGCGTGTTAGCAGACGCGTGTTAGCAGACGCGTGTTAACAGGCACGCGTTAGCTGACGCGTGTTAATAGACGCACAGTAACGGCTCTACACAGCAAACAGCAGTCAAGCCGGTTCAGCCCAGCAGGCGCTCTACCTCTTGCGCCAGGCCGGCACAAAGAGACTGGACCTCTTCCGCATTGTCACCTTCTACCATTACCCGCACCTTGGGCTCAGTGCCCGAAGGGCGCAGCAACACCCTGCCACGCTCGCCCAACTGGCTCTCCACTGCCTCTACCGCCGCAGACACCTCGGGATAATCCCCCAGATCTACCTTGCCTTTTACCGTCACATTAATCATAACCTGGGGGAATTTTCGCATACCGGATCGCAGCGCTGCCAGGTCACCGTCGGCGGCCTTTAGAGCCATCAATACTTGCAGGGACGCCACAATACCATCGCCAGTAGTGGTCACATCGGAGCAAATAATATGTCCGGAAGACTCGCCTCCCAGAGACCACTTGTTAGCTTCCATCATCGCCTTGACATAGCGATCACCCACTTGCGCCCTGATCAGCCGCAGACCCGATTCGCGCAGTGCCAGCTCCAGGCCCAGGTTCGACATCTGCGTGCCAACCACACCAGCATCACTGGTGCCAGTGGCCAGGCGATGCATGGCAATAATGTAGACCAGCTCGTCACCGTCCACCAGGTCTCCCGACGCGTCCACCAGCAATACGCGGTCGCCGTCGCCGTCGTAGGCTATGCCCAAATCCGCACCGCGCTCAACCACCAGCTGTGATAACGCACTTATGTCCGTAGAACCCACGCCTTCGTTAATATTAAAACCATCAGGCTGCACCCCCATGCTTATCACTTCGGCGCCCAGCTCACTCAATACACTGGGGGCAATGTGGTAAGTGGCGCCGTGAGCACAGTCCACCGCTATACGCAGGCCGCGCAAGCTGAAACCCTCGGGCACGGTAGATTTACAAAACTCGATATAGCGCCCCGCAGCATCCACTACCCGCAACACTTTGCCGATATCACTGGACTGCACCACAGTCAGCGCTTGTTCCAACTCAGCCTCGATGGCCAACTCTATCTCGTCCGGTAATTTGGAGCCATTGGCACCAAAAAATTTTATCCCGTTGTCGTAATACGGATTGTGTGACGCACTGATAACAATACCGGCTACCGCATTCTGGGTGCGCGTCATCAATGCCACCGCTGGCGTCGGCATGGGTCCCAGCAATTTCACATCAACCCCGGCGGCGACCAGGCCCGCCTCCAGGGCCGACTCAAACATATATCCCGAGACCCGGGTGTCTTTACCAATAATGACCAGGCAGCGCCCCTCCTGGCCCGACTCACGGGCAAAAACTCGACCGCTGGCCCAACCCAGCTTGAGCATAAAGTCCGGCGTAATCGGCGCTTCACCCACCAGGCCACGTATGCCATCGGTACCAAAATAACGTTTACTCATCCTTCCCCCAGTTGCTCCAGAGCCACCCACATTGCCACTGCATCGGCAGTAGCAACAACATCGTGTGTTCGTATAATCGCAGCGCCGCGCTGTGCTGCAAGCACCGCCAGGCCCAAGCTGGCTGGCAGGCGTTGCTGTACTTCGCGGCCCAACATCTTGCCAATCAGCGATTTACGCGACAAGCCCACCAGCAGCGGAAAACCCAATGCCGCCAGCTCAGGCAAACCTCGTAATAACTGCAAATTGTGCTGTACTGATTTACCAAACCCGAAACCCGGATCCAGCAACAAGCGCGAGCGGTCAATACCATGCGCCTCACAGGCCACAACGCGTTGCTGCAGGTATTGACTAACCTGCGCCACCACATCGGTATAGTCAGGCGCTGCCTGCATACTAACGGGGTCACCGCGCATATGCATCAGACACACTGGCAACGCGCTGGCGGCGGCCGCTTCCAAAGCACCCTTCCGCGTCAGGGCTCGCACATCATTCAGCAGCCCTGCCCCGGCATGTGCAGCGGCCATCATCAACTCAGGCGAGCTGGTATCAACCGAGATTACGACGTCCAGCTCCGCTGCAATGCGCTCAACCAGTGGCAGCACTCGCTCCATTTCCTGGGCCAGGGACACCGGTGCAGCCCCCGGGCGGGTAGACTCACCACCGATATCCACAATAGCAGCGCCCTGCACCGCCATGTCACTGGCGCGCGCGAGGGCCAGCTCAACGTCGAGTCGCGACCCCCGGTAAAGAGTACCGCCATCGGAAAAAGAATCGGGAGTGGTGTTGATAACGCCCATAATAAGCGGCGTGGATAAATCCAGAATGCGCCCGGCGCAGTTTAGTGCCGGGGCTTCAGATTGTAGTGGAAGTGCCAAGAGTCAGTTCGAGGTCAATGCTCCCCGGCAGGCCCACCTATGGGGCTGCTGGAGTCCTTCTTGTCCGGCGCCACATCGGGCTCCGGGCTGTCACTGGTGTCGTTATCGCCCCAGTCACTGGGCTCGCGGGGTTCGCGCCCCGCCATAATATCGTCAATCTGGTTGGCATCAATCGTCTCGTACAGCATCAGGGCCTGGGCCATGGCATGCAACTTATCGATGTTTTCTTCCAGAATTTTTGTCGCGCCAGCATAAGCCTCGTCAATGATGCGCCGCACTTCCTCATCGATTTGTTTGGCGGTCTCACCCGAGACAGTGTTGTGGTGCTGCCCGGCGCTACGCCCCAGGAACACCTCCTCGTTTGCCTCGTCGTACATCAGCGGACCCATCTTGTCCGATAAGCCCCATTGAGTAACCATTTTGCGCGCAATATCCGTGGCGCGCTGAATATCATTGGAAGCTCCGGTGGTAACGCCGTCTTTGCCCAGCGTCATTTCCTCGGCGATACGCCCACCAAACAGGCTGCAAATCTGGCTGTTGATAAACCTGCGGCTATGGCTGTAGCGATCCTCTTCGGGCAGGAACATGGTCACACCCAGGGCCCGACCACGTGGAATAATGCTGACCTTGTAAACCGGGTCATGTTCAGGCACCAGGCGACCGACAATGGCATGGCCCGCTTCGTGATAGGCCGTATTGCGCTTCTCGTCCTCGGACATCACCATGGATTTGCGCTCCGCGCCCATCATGATCTTGTCCTTGGCCAATTCAAACTGGTTCATGCCCACGGTACGCACATTGGACCGCGCCGCGAACAACGCGGCCTCATTCACCAGGTTGGCCAGGTCAGCACCGGAGAATCCCGGCGTGCCACGGGCAATCTTGGCGGGTTCTACATCTTCTGCCAACGGTACTTTACGCATATGGACTTTAAGTATTTGCTCGCGGCCGCGGATATCCGGCAGACTCACTACCACCTGGCGATCGAAACGCCCGGGGCGCAATAGCGCAGGATCCAGCACGTCGGGACGGTTGGTCGCAGCGATAACAATAACGCCATCATTCACCTCAAAGCCGTCCATCTCCACCAGCAACTGGTTCAGGGTCTGCTCACGCTCATCGTGACCACCACCAAGACCGGCGCCACGGTGTCTGCCGACCGCGTCAATCTCGTCGATAAATATAATACAGGGAGCCTGTTTCTTGGCCTGGTCGAACATGTCACGCACCCGCGAAGCACCCACGCCCACAAACATCTCGACAAAATCGGAACCGGAAATAGAGAAGAAAGGCACCTTGGCCTCGCCGGCAATGGCCTTGGCCAGCAGCGTCTTACCGGTACCTGGCTGACCCACCATAAGCACGCCACGGGGAATACGCCCACCCAATTTCTGGAACCTGCTGGGATCGCGCAGGAAATCAACCAGCTCTTTTACATCTTGCTTGGCTTCATCCACCCCCGCCACATCGGCAAAGGTTGTGCTGATCTGGTCTTCACCGAGTAATTTGGCTTTACTCTTGCCAAAGCTCATGGGGCCGCCGCGACCGCCGCCACCGCCTTGCATCTGGCGCATGAAAAACATGAACACCGCGATAATTATCAGAATGGGGAAGCTGGCCACCAGTAACTGGGTCCACACGCTCTGCTGTTCCGGCTTGCGCCCTTCTACCTCGACCTTGTGTTCCAACAAGTCATCGATCAACTTGGGGTCTTCGAGCATGGGTCGGATGGTCTCGAAGCGCGAGCCGTCGAAACGCTCGCCGGAGATAGACAGCCCGTCCACCACGACCTTCTTGACCTGGTCACGCTGGACCTCCTGGATAAGCTCGGAATAACCGACCTGCTCCGTTGCAGTTTGCATATTGAAATTGTTGAAAACTGACAACAGTACAGCGGCTATAACCAGCCAAAGCAGTAAATTTTTTACCATATCGTTCAATGCCGTTACCTCGTTAAGGGTCACCTGTCGGATTCCCACTCACTCCGCCCTTCATGCTACAGATCAGGGCTTATGTGACAGCCTATTGCTCCTTAATTATAGCCAGTTTCCGTCGGTTCTGACGGGGAGTAGGGACACTTACTGTGTCCTGAGCGTGAAATGCTCAAAATCTGGCGTTATTTCACCGCCAATTTACTACAGTTGGGGCGATCACTCCAAGTTTCAAGAGGGATCAGATAATACTATTAGCCGCCCTTAAGCTTCTTCGCTACCAGGTACACCTCACGTGAACGCGCTCTGGACGCCTTGGGTTTACGAGTTATAACCGTTGCAAAGGAGGTTTTGCAATCACGCATGAGCTCTTCAAAGCCTTCGCCCTGAAACACTTTGGCCACAAATGACCCACCCGGGGTCAAAACCTCACGCGCCATATGCACTGCCAGCTCTACCAAATACATAGACCGCGGCTGGTCCAATGCGTTCATTCCGCTGATATTGGGCGCCATATCAGAGATCACCAGGTCCAGCGGCTGGTCGCCGATAGCGTCCTGAATCCGGGCAAATACCTCTTCTTCGGTAAAATCCCCCTGAATGAACTCAACACCGGCCAGACCATCCATGGGCAGTATATCCGAGGCGATTACCCGGCCCTTGTGTCCCACCAACTCGGCTGCCACCTGGGACCAACCTCCGGGAGCACTACCCAGGTCCAGCACTGTCATACCGGGGCGGAACAGGCGGTCCTTGTCCTGCAGTTCCAGCAGCTTGTAGCAGGCACGCGAACGATACCCATCGCGCAAAGCCTGCTGCACGTAAGGGTCATCCCGATGCTCTTTCAACCAGCCTTTACTGGAAGATTTCTTTTTGCTCATTATTGGTCGCTAAAGTACAGGTTTCGTGGCTGGGACGGCTTGTGTAGAATACGCGCCCCGCACACCGGCGGCTATTGTACCTTGGAAACACTATGAGCAAGAGAACGAATCAGGAAATCAAACGGCTGCGCACCATCGGTCACAAGCTGAAGCCAGTTGTTACCATCGCCGGTAATGGCCTCACCGAAACAGTGATCGCAGAACTGGACCGGGCCCTGAATGACCATGAGCTGATCAAGGTCAAACTCTCTTTGGGCTCGCGCGAAGCGCGCGCCGAGACGACACAGGAAGTCTGCAAGCAAACCGGCGCTGATATCGTGCAGAGTATCGGCAACGTTATTTTGATCGTGCGGCGCACGGCCAAACCGGATCCGCGGCTGTCCAACCTGATTCGCCGCGTATAACTCACCACTTTATTTCACGGTCGCGGTTATAGGCCTCAATCAGGAACGGTAGTGGTATCTGCAAAAGGCCTTTTCGCCCTTCGTCGGTATGGCTATGATGTCAACATCGATGTCAGGCAGAGATAACAAAGCATGGGAGAAATCCTGGATTTCCCGTCACAACAGGCCCAGGGCCTGGCTTTTTTGGAACGGCAACTGCGCGCCCTGCTGGCCACCAAAGGCGCGGATGAGCAACTCATTGATTTCGCTGCTAACCAGTTAACCCAGATCTACGCCCAGTTGCGAGAATCAGAACAGTACAGCTTCAGTGTTGAGCTTCCCGATAGCATCAAACACGATGAGAAAGAAACCCTGTATCAGCAAATAAACACTGGCCTGGAAGGTATCCGCAAAGAGAACCACTCGTTAATGGTCAAATTGGCAGCGCAGCTGGTGTTGGCAGAGGTGCGCTTGTTTCAGCATGAGAGAGTTGATTAGCGGCGCTTACGTAAACAATCCGGTCAGTTGAAACACCGCTACTGCAACCAGGTAGGCAAACAAGAAATAAGCCACAAACATTTTAATCGCCAACGAGCCAGAGCCACTCTCCTTGGACAAAATAGCCAGAGTGGACACACACTGCAGCGCTATGGCGAAAAACACCAGTAGCGCCAGTCCTGACCCGATAGTCAGCTCACTGGACTGGATGTGCGCTACCAGCGGTGTCATATTCTGCTCTGCGGACTCGATACCAAAGATGGTACCCAGGGTGCCCACAAAGACTTCCCGCGCCAGGAATGAGGTAAAGATTGCCACTCCATAGCGCCAGTCCAGCCCCATAGGCGTAAACACGGGTTCAATAAACCGGCCAATCTGCCCCAGCCAGGAAGCTCCCAGGTCGGCACCATGGTTGGGGAAATAGCCCAGACACCAGACCACCACCGTCACAGTAAATATGATTTTGCCTGCCTTGGTCACAAAGTGCTTGGAGCGGTTCCACGAGTTGCGCAGCAGTGGCTTTAAACCCGGCACCCGATACGGTGGCAGTTCCAGCACAAAGGGCAGGTCGGTAAAATGATCTTTACTGGTGCGCGATACCACTGCTGTCACCAGCAGCCCGCAGAGCATGCCGAAGAAATAAATGCCGAACATGGCCAGGCCCTGCCAGCCCAACAGCCCGCCCAAGGCAGTTCCTGAGGGAATAAACGCGGCAATCAGCAGAGTGTAAACAGGCAAGCGGGCTGAGCATGGCATCAGCGGGATGGCCATGTAGGTCAACAGCCGTTTACGCGGAGAATCAATAGCACGGGCGGCATAGATAGCTGGAATGGCGCAGGCGACTCCGGACAGCATGGGAATAAAGCTTTTACCGGTCAGACCAAACCAACGCAGGGGCTTATGACATATCAGTGCAGCCCGGGCCATATAACCCGAGTCCTCCAGCAAACCGATAACAAAGGTCAAAACAAAAATCTGTGGCACAAAGACCAGGAAGGCACCGATACCGCTAAACAAGGCGTCGGAGGTGAAATCCTGCACCAACTGATTACCTATAAGCGGCACCACCAGATTGGCCATCCAGCCCAGCACAGACTCCACGGCGTCCATCATGGGCGCCGCCCAGGTAAATATTGATTGAAACAGCAAATACATGATGCCGAAAAACGCCAGACCGCCAGTGGTCGAGTGCAAAAAGAAACTGTCCAAGCGGGTCTGGGTCTTGATAAGCACGTCACCCTTGGGCCCGTAGCGTCTGGCCAACTGGTGCGCTGCGCCGCGCAATAGCTCATCGGGAGTGTCCACCAGATGACCGCGGGCAATAAAGTCTTCCGCTGCCGGGGTGTTTCGCAGTTGCTCAATAATGGCGTCCAAGCCCTTGCCTGAACGAGCCGATATCGGCAATACCGGTGTATGCAATGCCGCGGCCAGCTCCTCGATATCCAGGCCCAGGCCATGCGACTCCAATACATCCATCATATTCGCCAGCACAGTCACACTCTTACCATGGCGCTCACAATCGCGAATGACCTGCAGGGTAAAATAAAGGCTTTTCTCCAGGCGGGTTGCATCTATCACGCACAGCACATGACTGACATCGACATCGTCCAGTGCATGCTCAAAGTAATCCACCGCGACCTGCTCCTCAGCAGAAATCGCCTGTAAGGAGTAAGTACCAGGAAAATCAACCAGTACCGTGTCGTGCAAGGCCTGCATCCGGCCTGATCCTACATCCACAGTAATACCGGGGAAATTGGCAACTTTTTGCTGTAATCCAGTAAGACGATTGAACAGCAGGCTCTTCCCCGAGTTGGGGCTGCCAATAAGAATGACTTTACTCATGAGCGTCGTCGGCAAGCCTGACCCGGACATGAGTGGCGACCTCATCGTCCAAAGAGAAAATGGTATTGCTAACCCGGTAGACCTTGGGGGCGCCAAAAGCGAGGGAATGTACACAAGTCACCACCTCGCCAGGATGAAAGCCGAATTCCATTAATCTGATCCGGTATTTCTCGGCGAGGGCGTCGTCATAACTCAGGATTTCACAGCGGTCGCCGGCGTTGAGCGACCATAGAGAGAGACTCATAGCTATCTTGGGTATCGTTGCAAAAAAACAATACTAAACTAAATGAGAACTATTTGCATGCAGCTTAATACCAGGCAGTACCGCTCCTGCAACAAAACAGCGTCACCCAGCCCATCAGATGTGTTGCACCAGGTCAATTTCGTATTCAATGTCGCCACTGGGCGCCTTCACCACCACAACGTCGCCCTCTTCCTTGCCGATCAGCGCTCGCGCAATGGGAGAACCCACTGAGATGCGATTTTTTTTCACGTCTGCCTCGTCCTCGCCCACAATACGATAGGTCACCGTGGCATCAGTCGCCAGATTAATCAGGTCGATAGTGGTGCCAAAGATAACCTTGCCCGTTTTGGGAATAGACGTCACATCAATGACCTGCGCGTTGCCCAATTTTCCCTCGAGCTCCAGCACACGGCCCTCGGTAAAGCTCTGTTGCTCCCGCGCGGCGTGGTACTCGGCATTTTCTTTCAGGTCACCGTGCTCACGCGCTTCGGCGATGGCCTGCACAATGCGCGGCCGCTCTACTCTCTTCAATCGCTCCAGTTCCTCGCGCAGGGCCGCTTCTCCGGTTGCTGTCATTGGAAATTTGTTCATGCCTCAATACTCCTGTGCAGGTCTTGCAGGCGCCGCACTGTTTTGTCCCCTTTGTGCTTAAGCGCCATACAAATCGCCTCAGCTGCCGTAAGGGTTGTTGTATAAAATACCCGGTGCGCCTCGGCGCTGGCCCTAATGGGCGCCGAATCTTCAATGGCGCGCCGACCTTCGGTGGTATTGATGATCAGGTCCGCCTCGTCATTCTTAATCATATCCACAATATGGGGCCGACCTTCCAGCACCTTGTTCACCCGGCGCACGGCGAGACCCGAGTCCTCCAGGGCTTTCGCGGTACCGCCGGTGGCCACCAGGGAGAAACCCAGTTCAATCAGGTCACGCGCGACACCTATCACGCCGGGCTTGTCTACATCGCGCACACTGATCAACGCCGTACCACTGGTAGGCGCAGCCGCGCCCCCGGCTAACTGTGCCTTGGCAAAAGCACTGGCAAACGTATCGCCGGTACCCATGACTTCACCGGTGGACTTCATCTCGGGGCCCAAAATAGGGTCGACTCCGGGAAATTTATTAAACGGCAGCACGGCTTCCTTTACGCTGTAATAAGGCGGCACGATCTCTTTGGTAAAGCCCTGCTGCTCCAGCGTTTGCCCCGCCATACAACGCGCGGCAATCTTCGCCAGCGATACGCCAATGCACTTGGATACAAACGGCACTGTACGAGATGCTCGAGGATTAACCTCGATCACGTATATTTCATCGTCCTGCCAGGCCAGCTGCACGTTCATCAGCCCGACCACCCCGAGCTCCAGCGCCATCTCTTTGATTTGCTCGCGCATCGCATCCTGAACACTGGCATCCAGGCTGTACGGTGGCAAGGAGCAGGCAGAGTCCCCTGAATGCACGCCAGCCTGCTCGATATGCTGCATAATCGCACCGATGACCACCTGCTGGCCATCGCACACCGCGTCTACATCCACCTCAATAGCGGCGCTTAGAAAGCGATCCAGCAGCACCGGCGCGTCGGCAGAGGCTTGCACCGCGTGGCGCATATACCGCAATAAGTCTTCTTCGCGAAAGACAATCTCCATCGCGCGCCCACCCAGTACGTAGGACGGGCGAACCACCAGTGGATAGCCAATTGTTGCTGCGGCAGCCACCGCTTCGTCAGTACTGCGCACCGTCGTGTTCAAGGGCTGCTTCAAACCCAGCTTCTGAATCATCTGCTGGAAGCGCTCACGATCCTCGGCGCGGTCGATAGCATCCGGAGTCGTACCAATAATCGGCACACCCTGCGCCTCCAGAGCGCGCGCCAGCTTAAGTGGGGTCTGACCACCAAACTGCACAATCACACCCTTGGGCTGCTCCAGATCTACAATTTCCAACACATCTTCCAGCGTCACCGGCTCAAAATACAGGCGGTCGGAGGTATCGTAGTCAGTAGATACTGTCTCGGGATTACAGTTAACCATGATGGTTTCATAACCGTCTTCGCGCATGGCCAGCGCCGCATGCACGCAGCAATAATCAAACTCGATACCCTGGCCAATACGATTGGGACCACCACCAAGTACCAGAATTTTATCCCGGTCCGTGGGTGCCGCCTCGCACTCTTCCTCATAGGTGGAGTACATATAGGCCGTGGCCGAGGCGAATTCGGCAGCGCAGGTGTCCACGCGTTTGTAGACCGGGCGTATCCCCAGCCCATGGCGATGCTCGCGCACTTCAGCCTCGGTTGCCGCCAGCAATACCGCCAGGCGCTCATCAGAGAAACCCTTGCGCTTGAGGCCGAACATCTGCTGTTTGTTCATGTCCTGCAGATGCACCGCTTTTAGACTGTTTTCAGTATCGACCAGATCCTTGATCTGCACCAGGAACCAGGGGTCCACTCCGGAGTACTGGTAGACCTGCTCTATACTCATCGCGGCACGGAAAGCGTCCGCCAGATACCAGATGCGATCGGGACCCGGGTTGGTCAATTCTGCCACCAGGACATCCCGCTGTTCCGGGTCGTCCACGTCAATCATGTGCTCAAAACCCGCCGAGTCGACTTCCAGGCCACGCAGGGCTTTTTGCAAGGATTCCTGGAACGTGCGGCCGATGGCCATCACCTCACCCACCGACTTCATCTGGGTGGTGAGACGGGTATCGGCCCCGGGGAATTTCTCGAAAGCGAACCTCGGGATTTTCGTTACCACATAATCGATAGACGGCTCGAAAGAGGCCGGCGTTGTGCCGCCGGTAATATCGTTCTGCAATTCATCCAGGGTGTAGCCAATGGCCAGCTTGGCCGCCACTTTGGCGATGGGAAACCCGGTGGCCTTGGACGCCAGTGCCGAGGAGCGAGACACCCGAGGGTTCATCTCGATAATCACCATGCGACCTGTTTTGGGGTCTTGCCCAAACTGCACATTAGAACCGCCGGTTTCCACACCAATTTCACGTAACACCGCCAGAGAGGCGTTACGCATGATCTGGTATTCCTTGTCAGTAAGGGTCTGGGCTGGCGCCACAGTAATGGAATCACCGGTATGCACGCCCATAGCATCAAAATTCTCGATCGAGCAGACGATAATACAGTTGTCGTTTTTATCGCGAACCACCTCCATCTCAAACTCTTTCCAGCCGATAAGGGACTCGTCGATCAACAGTTCCTTGGTGGGAGACAGATCCAGGCCGCGAGTGCAAATTTCCTCGAACTCATCGCGGTTATAAGCAATGCCACCGCCTGAGCCGCCCATGGTGAACGAGGGACGAATAATGCAGGGAAAGCCCAACTGGTCCAGCACCTGGAAAGCTTCCTCCATGCTGTGCGCGAGGGCGGAACGGGGTGTGGCAAGGCCAATGCGTTTCATTGCCTTGTCAAATAACTGGCGATCTTCGGCCATATCGATTGCAGCTGCGGTGGCGCCGATCATTTCCACGCCGAACTTTTCCAACACGCCTTCACGGGCCAGGTCCAGAGCGCAATTCAGCGCGGTTTGACCACCCATGGTCGGCAACAGCACATCGGGCTTTTCGATCTCGATGATGCGCTCCACCGTCTGCCACTCGATAGGCTCGATATAAGTCGCATCCGCCATGGTCGGATCAGTCATGATGGTCGCCGGGTTGGAGTTCACCAACACGACCCGGTAACCCTCTTCGCGCAGTGCCTTACAAGCCTGGGCACCGGAGTAATCAAATTCACAGGCCTGACCGATAACGATAGGGCCGGCACCGAGAATCAGGATGGTTTGAATGTCGGTTCTTTTAGGCATACGGGCTTAACTTCTTCCTGTGCAGAGGCTATCAGTGGAACTGTCATCGGCGGCGCGGGCGGTCGCTCTAGCTTCAATCAACTCGATGAAATGATCAAATAAGGGCGCTGCATCATGGGGGCCAGGGCTGGCCTCCGGATGACCCTGAAAACTGAACGCATTCTTGTCGGTGCGGTGGATGCCCTGCAAGGAGCCATCAAATAGCGATTTGTGGGTAATGCGCAGATTAGCCGGAAGATTAGCGTCATCCACCGCAAAGCCGTGATTCTGGCTGGTGATTAGCACGGTGCCGTCATCCAGGTTCTGTACCGGATGGTTGGCACCATGATGACCAAATTTCATCTTTACGGTGGTGGCACCACTGGCCAGACCCAGTAACTGGTGACCCAGGCAAATGCCAAACACGGGAATATCTGTATCCAGAATAGCCTGAATAGCTGCAATCGCGTAAGTACATGGCTCCGGATCACCCGGTCCGTTGGACAGAAAAACCCCGTCGGGATTAAGTGCCAGCACTTCCGCCGCCGGGGTCTGCGCTGGCACTACCGTCAGGCGGCACCCCCGATCAACCAGCATCCGCAGGATGTTGCGCTTAACGCCAAAATCGTAGGCCACTACATGCCGTGGCAACTCAGAGACGGGGCGCTGTGTATAGCCAACACCAATCTCCCAGCTACCTTGCGTCCATGGATAGCTCTGGGCAACCGTGACTTCCCTGGCAAGATCCATACCTTTCAGACCAGCAAACCCGCGAGCTTGCTCCAGCGCTTGCGCTTCATCAATGCCTGCACCAGCCATAATGCAGCCATTGAGCGCACCCTTCTCCCTGAGAATACGGGTCAGTCGGCGAGTATCGATATCGGATATAGCCACAATTCCGCGGCTGCACAGGTACTCCTGCAAGCCCTGTTCGCTGCGGTAGTTGCTGGCCAATAGCGGCAGATCACGAATAACCAGGCCTGTAGCCCAGATAGAGGCGGACTCCTCGTCCTCGGCGTTGGTGCCGGTATTACCGATATGCGGGTAAGTAAGAGTGACGATCTGCTGGGCGTATGAAGGGTCGGTAAGGATTTCCTGATAACCGCTCATGGCGGTATTAAAAACCACTTCACCCACCGAGGCGCCCTCAGCACCTATCGCCAAACCTTTGAAAATACTGCCATCTTCAAGGGCTAATATGGCCGGACTGAACAAGCAAACCTCCAAATAATCAGTGGAATAACGTTGACCGCGCGCGCTCGTAAAAAAAGCGAGATGGAAATCCACATCTCGCTTTTTTACATAAATTCGGCTCTGGTTATTCTCTGGGATATACAGTGCCCGGCGCGCCGCACGAGCATGTCAAATCTGGCGTGGGATTGTAGGTGATCGTCTGCGCACTGTCCATAAGCGATGAAGACGAATGTTGCGCGACACCCGGCTCCATGACCGGGGCAGGCAGCACCGCACGCACAACATAAAGCAATTGCTTTAATTGTAAAAAACCCTATCATAGACCGGCCTGAAGCTTACAAAGGGAACCCCCATGGCATATACCCAAGGCAAAATAGCGGTCATAACGGGTGCAGGCTCCGGTATTGGCCGGGCACTGGCTCAGCAACTCAACCGCGAGGGCTGCGAATTATACCTCAGTGACATCAACGCCGAGGGGCTGGATGCGACACAAGCCGCCCTGGAAAACAACGACGCAGCCGCCAGCACCCGGGTGCTGGATGTAGCCGATAGAGCCGCGGTACACGCCTGGGCCGAACACATCGAGACAGAAAAGGGACACGTAGATATTGTTGTGAACAATGCCGGAGTCGCCCTCATGGCAATGGTCCAGGACAGCGATTACGAGCACCTTGAGTGGCTGATGAATATCAATTTCTGGGGTGTAGTCCACGGCACCATGGCTTTCCTGCCACTGTTGCGCAAATCAAGTCAGGGACACTTGCTCAATATTTCCTCCATCTTCGGCATCATCGGCGTACCGACCCAGTCCGCTTACAATGCCTCAAAATTCGCTGTGCGCGGTTATACCGAAGCCCTGCGCCAGGAAATGGAAGGTAGCAATGTCCATGTTTGCTGCGTACATCCGGGCGGCATCAAAACCAACATTGCCCGCAATGCCCGGGGCGGCGATCCGGATGTAAACCCGGATGAGCGTGCCAGCGAGTTTGAAAAATTCGCCCGCACTACAGCAGAGTCTGCCGCCGCACAGATGATACGGGCCATTGAAAAGCGCAAGAAGAGACTGCTTATAGGTAACGATGCAATCTATACCTCACTGCTATCACGGCTGTTCCCAGTAAGATACTCAAGCTTCATGCCCGGTGTCGCCAAGCCCCAGGAGCTGGCCGGAAAATGACCGGCCAGCAACCTACTGCAGACAGTGAACACGTCGGCGAGACACGCCAGCGCCTGTTGCTCACCGCGCTGCACCTGTATGCCGAGGAAGGACTGAATGCGGTTTCGCTGCGGCGGATCAGCGCTGCAGCGGGATCGAAAAACTCAGCTGCCATGCACTATCACTTCACCAATAAGCCGGGTGTTATTAAAGCATTGGTGAAAATGATTGCAGCCGAACTGCAGGCAAGTTCCGCCAGGATTCGCGAGCAGCAACCGGCGAAAACCTGCCTGCACCAGGAGTTTCGCAACACTTTGCGCCCCCTCGCGCAACTACCCCAGGATACCCCCTGGGGGGCCGACGCAGTGCGCTTCATGTCCAGGGTAATGACTGAATACAACCCGGAGATAGCGGCAGAATTTAACCGCATCTACGAACCCTTTTGGCTAAAAGTGGACGCCGCCCTGGCGCAGCTACTGCCGGACCTACCCGCAGACGTGCGACGCCTGCGATTGATGTTTATGAGTACCAATGTCTTCCACGGGGTGGCAGAAGTCGCTTCTCTGGCGCACACGCCACTGGGCGATATGAGCCATTTTGACAATGACACCCTGCTCGATCACCTGGTCGATTACCTGATTGGTGGCCTGAAAGCCACGAGCCATATCAATACCGAATCAACTCCACAAGAGGAAACAACATGACCAACACAGCTGAGAACCTGTTGTTCGACCTGAGCCTCACCGACGATCAACGCATGAACCGCGAAACCATGCAGCGCTTCGCCGCAGCAGAAATTCGTGCACAGGCCAAATCCGCCGATGAGACCAACAGTACACCGCCGGATTTTTACCCCAAAACCGCTGACCTGGGTTTAGCCCTGCTACCCATACCTGAAGCTCTGGGAGGTGCCGGCATGGACCGCTCACCGGTTTCCAACGTGTTGATCCAGGAGGATCTGGCACACGGCGACCTGGCAATGGCCCTGGGTGCAATCAGTCCGCTGGCCTTCGTCAATACCCTGTTGGACCAGGGCAGCGCTGCCCAGCGCGAACAGTATCTGCCCCTGTTCTGCTCCGGGGAGTTCACCCCTGCTACCACGGCGCTGCAAGAACCGCGAGCCACCTTCGAACCGACGCAGCTGAGCACCCGCGCCAGTAGCAACGCCGCTGGTTACAGCCTTAGCGGCACCAAGACCATGGTGCCGCTGGGCCTGGATGCCGAACTGATACTGGTGATAGCAACCGTGGATAACGGCGACGCGGCAGCCTTTATTGTGGAGGGCACGCCAACGGGCATGACACGCACCGAGGAAAGTAATATGGGGTTGCGCACGGTGCAAATGGCCACCCTGGAATTTGATCAGGTGCAACTGCCGGCCTCTGCCCTGCTGGGCAACGGACGGTTCGACCTGCAGCGTTTTATTGACCTGTCTCGCATCGGTATCTGTGCCCTGGCGGTCGGCACTTGCCAGGCCGTCCTCGACTACGTGACGCCATACTGCAACGAGCGCGTTGCCTTCGGCGAACCCATCAGCAACCGCCAGTCAGTGGCATTTATGATCGCCGATATCGCCATCGAACTCGATGCCATGCGCCTGATGACCTGGCGCGCCGCCTCCCGCGCGGAACAGGGTCTGGATTTTCACGAACAGGCCTATCTGGCCAAGGTGTTCTGCGCGGAACACGCGATGAAAATAGGCACCGATGGCGTGCAATTACTGGGCGGTCACGGTTTTTGTCGGGAACACCCGGTGGAGATGTGGTACCGCAATCTACGGGCCATCGCCATTTTGGATGGCGTCGCCAGCGTATAGCCGCTCAACAGCTCAGGAGAGAGAATATGATCAATCTGGAACTAGCCGAAAAACATCAGGAAACTTACAACAATTTGCGCATGGTAGCCGAGCACATGATGCGCCCCTACTCGCGCAAATATGATCGTGAAGAGCACAGCTATCCGCAAGAAATGGAAGAAGTCGCCAAACTATTGGGCGGCGGCGCTGCAGCGGCTGCAGGAGGCTCCAACGACAAAGAGGGCGGCGTTAGAAACGGCGCCAATTTAATGGCGGTCAGTGCCTATGAGGCATTGTGTTGGGGAGATGTAGGCCTGATGCTGTCGATGCCAGGTCGCGGACTGGGCAATGCGGCAATCAATGCGGTGGGCACGCCAGAGCAGATAGCGGAGCATGGTAAATCCTACGCCGCCATGTGTATCACTGAACCGGGCACCGGCTCCGACTCAGCCAATATCAGCACAACTGCGGTACTTGATGGCGACGAATGGATAATCAACGGCGAGAAAATTTATGTCACCGCCGGGGGACGTTGCGACACGCTGGTAGTGTGGGCCACACTGGACAAAGCTGCCGGTAAAGCCGCCATAAAATCCTTTATTGTAAAGAAGGGCACGCCCGGCTGCGAGGTCACACGGCTGGAACACAAGATGGGCATACGCGCTTCGGATACCGCGGCTATCAGCTTCAGTGATTGTCGCATCCCAAAAGCAAACCTGCTGGGTAGCGCCACAGTCGCTACTGACGCCGAGGGTCGCAAAAAAGCCTTTGGCGGCGTTATGCAAACTTTTGACAACACCCGCCCACCAGTGGCAGCGATGGCGCTGGGCGCGGGCCGCGCCGCCCTGGACCTATGTCGTGAAATTCTGGCTCGCGAGGGTGTAGAACTGACCTTCGACAAAAAACCTGACAACGCCTCTGCGGTGCAGGCTGAATTATACCGTATGGAAGCAGAGTGGAACGGCGCGAAACTGTTGGTGCAAAAGGCGGCCTGGATGGCAGACAATGGCCAACCCAATTCTATGGAAGCGTCCATGTGCAAAGCCAAGGCAGGACGCATGGGCAACTACGTTACATTGCGCTGCGTGGAGTTGTGCCAGAGTCTGGGTTACAGCGAGAACGACTTGCTGGAGAAATTTGCACGGGATTCCAAAATTATCGATATTTTCGAGGGCACCCAGCAAATACAACAGCTTATCGTGGCGCGCAGGGTACTGGGCAAATCATCCTCTGAATTGAAGTAGGCTGCACCGGAGGCCCGGCACGTGCCGACGCAACTGAGTCGCCACCAGCTGACTGTACTCATCCTGGCCCTTATGGCGACCGGGATGGGCCAGTCACTGGTATTCGCTATCCTCGCACCCCTGGGGCGGGAGGTGCGCCTGGGGGAATTGCAGATTACCTCAATCATCGCCATCTCCGCCCTGGTGTTTGGCGTGGTTGCGCCGCGCTGGGGCCGCTTGAGCGATCGCGTTGGACGCAAGCCTATTATCATCACCGGTCTGATCGGTTATACGCTGGGCACACTGGTGTTTACCAGTGTATTCCAGGCCGGCCTCACCGGTCTTTTGAGTGGCACGGTTTTATACGTGGTATTGCTCATCGCGCGCTGTGGCCAGTCCATTATCATGTCTGCGACCAACCCGGCAGCCACTGCCTATGCCGCTGATCACTCCAACCGCGAACAACGCACCAAAACCATGGCAAGGCTGGGCACCGCCAACAGCATGGGCACGATTTTGGGACCCGCCGTCAGTGGCGCTCTGGCTATCTTCGGCCTACTGGCACCCCTGTATTTCGCAGCGGGGCTGGCGGCGCTCGCTGCGGCACTGGTGTGGTGGCAACTGCCAGTCACGCCACGGCAGGACCTGACCTCCCGCCAGGTTAGCGTTCGACTGCGGCTCACCGACCGACGCATAATGCTACTACTGGCGACAGCAGTTGGTCTGTTCGTAGGGTTCTCAGGGATACAACAAACACTGGGCTTTCAACTGCAAGACAAACTGGGACTCAGCGGTATCGAGACCGCACAAATGACCGGGGCGGCATTGATGGTCTCCGCTACCTTTACCTTCCTCATTCAGGTAACCGTCATGCAGCGACTCAAGCTCAAGACCGTCCAGTTCATTGGCCTGGGCTTATTGTCATTGTTTTGCGGAGCGGTAATCATCTCACTGTTCGAAACTTTCTCGGTACTGGCTGTGGGTATGGGTTTCCTGGGTACCGGCCTCGGTCTGTGTATGCCCGCCATTTCCGCCGGCGCCTCACTGGCTGTCTCGCCACAGGAACAGGGCGCTGCGGCTGGCCTGGTTAGCTCCTGTCCGGCCATCGGTTTTGTCGCCGGGCCGATCTGCGCCGGTGCGCTTTATCAAATTCACGGCCCATTAGCGCCGATCTTCAGTGCCACTGTGTTTTTATTAGTACTGCTGATGCTGTTACTTAACCACCGCCAGCTCACCGACAGGCCAGAGCGCAGCCGCTAACGCGATAGCCCCCAATTGCAACCATCCACAATCACAATCGCTATTGCAGCCTACTCCCTGGGCAGGTCATCGCGGGTATCAAACCACGGGATGTGCTCGGCAAAAAATGCATGTCCCTGGGGTTGAAAGCA
Organism: Halioglobus sp.; assembly: GCA_036961445.1. Taxonomy (GTDB): domain Bacteria; phylum Pseudomonadota; class Gammaproteobacteria; order Pseudomonadales; family Halieaceae; genus JBALVO01. The sequence continues at coordinate 13,285 of JBALVO010000031.1, read as the reverse complement.
CTGTGGATCATCAAAAGCGTTAAGGTATAAGTCAATCTCGTTAGCCCTGCGCATGGTTTCGTATGAGATAGGCGTGCCACAAACGCTGCAATGACTGCGCGTTACCCCTTCGGAAGATTCATACAAAGTTCTTGCACCGGAAAAACTGACTTGCTCGATTTTGAAATTAACGAAACAGCTTATCGGCGATGCCGTGTGCCGCCGACAAGAACTGCAATGACAATACGAAACCCAGCCGGGTTGACCAACTGTCGCGAAACGCAGCTGCCCGCACAAACAATGCCCTTGATGCATAATTTTCAACCCGATGCTCCTTGCACCAGTTACCCCGGCTTACCCAGCTCTTTTTCGATCGCTGTCTCCAGGGCCATATTCAGGTTTTCCCTGATACGAGCCTTGGTTTGTTTATGCGCATCCATATTGAGGCCTGCCAACTGCCCGGCCACTGCAATGGCACGAGGCAACAGCTCATCTTGCGCCACGGCTTCATCCAGGTAGCCCGCCTCAACCGCGCCCGTCGCATCATATATCTGCGCCAGCCCAATGGCCTTGTCCACATGTGTTACTGCCAATCTGGCCCTGCCAAGTTCGATCCCGAAATAGGGTAACGTCATACCAATCGCCACCTCATTGAGACCGATTTTGTAATTACCGTGCATTCCTATACGGTAATCCGCAGACAACAACAACAGCGCTCCCATGGCCAGTGCGTGACCACTTACCGCAAGTACTACCGGCGTATCAAACTTTAGCAGACGCTGGGCTAGAGCGGCGCCTGCGCGCAGCAGCTCAACCATGGCATCACCGCCTTGCCCCATTACCGCCAAATCAAAGCCGGCAGAAAACTTACCTGGGCGTCCGCAGATAATGATCACTTTCCCTGCCTGCTGCGCCTGATCCAGCGCTTCGTTTATCTGTGCCAGCATCGCGAAAGACAATGCATTCGCCTTGCCATCATCCAACGTGACCATGCAATAGTTGGGTTCTTCCTTGAATTCAAGCAAAGCCGTCATGGTGTTACTCCTGAGTCTATAGTTGCTGTATATACGGCCGCCGCGTCGGCGTTAAGGCAGGTTAATCCTGCAAACGCTGCAAAGCACTGCGCAAGTTCTCGGGGATAGGTACTGATTTATTCTCCGCTCGCGCGACGAAAACATGCACAAAGTGTCCGTGAGCAGCTGCCTGCTGCTGACCTTCCTTGAAAATAGCAATGCCATATTGCACTGAACTGTTACCCATACGATCGACGCGCAGGCCAGCTTCAACCGACTCGGGATAGGTAATCGGGGAGTGGTATTCACAACCGGAATTCACCACGAAACCGACGATACGACCGTCGCTGATATCCAGCCCCCCCTCCTCGATCAGGTAACGGTTAGCAGCGGTATCGAAGTATGAGTAGTAGGTCACGTTATTCACATGACCATAGATGTCGTTGTCTGCCCAGCGCGTGGTAATAGGGTAGAACACTTTGTAGTCCTCCCGGCTTGGCACCTGGGACTTGCTCATGCCACGCCCCAATAGGCAGCGCGATAAATGGCCAGGGCATCGTCGTAGGCCACATCCCGGGGATTGTTCACCAGTAAACGCTGCTGCAGCATGGCATCTTCTGCCAACATCTCCAGTTTATCCTCATCAACACCGGCCAAATGCAGGGTCGCAGGGAGTGACACATCGTCTATCAACTGGCGCATCGCGTCGATCAGGGCGGAGGTTTTGGCATCTGCGCCACCGGCCACCGGTGCACCGATCACGATCTCGGCTAATTCGGCATACAGGCCGCTGGCCTCCGGCGCGTTAAATTCCATCACTGCAGGCAACACCAACGAGTTACTTAAACCATGGGGAATGTGGTAATGCCCTCCCAGTGGATACGCCAGCGCATGCACCGCCGCCACTGGTGCATTGGCAAAGGCCTGGCCGGCTAAACACGCGCCCAGTAACATATTTTCCCGCGCCTCACGGTTCTGACCATCGAGTACTGCCGTACGAATATTACGCGCCAGCAAATGCAGGGCCTGGCGCGCCAGGTTATCTGAAATAGGGTTTTTCTGGTGACGTGAGGTGTAAGCTTCAATGGCGTGCACCATGGCATCCACACCGGTCATAGCAGTTACCGCCGGCGGCAGTCCAAGGGTGAGAGCGGCATCGAGCACCGCCACATCCGGCAGCAATACCGGCGAAGACACTCCGGCCTTGGTGGTATCACCGGTGGTAATCACCGCCACGGGGGTTACCTCGGAGCCCGTTCCTGCCGTTGTAGGCACCAGTACCAACGGTAATCTCTTACCCGTTACCTGGCCCACACCGTACAACGCGGTTAGCGGCTGGTCACCGCCCAGCAACACTGCCACCACCTTGGCCACGTCCATAGAGCTGCCGCCACCCACTGCGATGACGCCATCAACACCGCGGCTGCGACCCAACTCCGTTGCCGCCAGCACGGTGGCCTCGGGTGGGTCCTCTCGTACCTGGTCGAAAACGACAGGCTCAAGATCCTCGGCTGCCAGTGTCGCCATAACCGGCTGCACCAGGCCAATAGCCATCAAACCGGGATCGGTAACCAACAGCGGCCTGGTAACCCCCAGGCGTCGGCACACATTCGCCAACTCCAGGGCGCTACCGCAGCCATTTATAATGCGCGCTACGGTGTTGAATTCAAAACCTTGCATGGCTGGCGTCCCTACATATTCATGATCACTTTACCGCGGGCGCGGCGCTCGATGAGACAGTTGAAAGCGTCTTCATAATCCTCGAAGGGGAAACTGTCGGTCACCACCGGGCTTATTTTGCCGCTGGCGAACAATTCCCACAACGCTTCGATGTTCTTGAGGTTCTGCTCAGGTTCTTCTGCCGAAAAACGACCCCAGAAAACGCCTACCAGAGAACAGCCCTTGAGCAGCGCCAGGTTCAGCGGAATTTTCGGGATAGGGCCACTGGCGAAACCGATGACCAGGTAGCGACCATTCCAGGCCATACTGCGAATGGCTGGCTCTGCATAATCACCACCGACGGGATCGTAAACCACGTCCACACCCTTGCCACCGGTCAGCTCCTTAATAGTATCCTTAAGAGATACTTCGTTGTAGTTGATAACCTCGTCCGCGCCCAACTGCTTGCACAGTTCCAGTTTTTCGGCGCTACTGGCGGCGGCAATCACCTTTGCTCCCATCAGCTTGCCCAGCTCAATAGCCGTGGTGCCCACGCCACCGGCAGCACCCAGTACCAGCAGGGTCTCCCCGGGCTGAATATTGGCACGCTGCTTCAGGGCATGATAGGAAGTGAAGTAGGTAATGCTAATGCCGGCCGCCTGCTCAAAACTCAGACCCTCCGGCATCGGAAATACAGCAAACTCTACGGCGGCGATTTTTTCGCAGAAGGCGCCGGTTGCTCCCATAGACAGCACTTTGTCACCCACCTTAAACCGGGTGACCTTGGGACCCACCGCCTCGACTATCCCGGAACACTCGCCACCAGGAACAAACGGCAGTTCCGGCTGGATCTGGTATTTACCCTGGATAATCAGCACATCGGGGAAGTTTAGTCCCGCTGCTTTTACGTTGATAAGTACATCGTGGTCACCCAACTCCGGGTCTGCCCAGTCATCCACCAACTCCAGCTTGTCCGCCAGACCTAATTCCTTACATACCAGTGCTTTCATCAATTACTCCGCAAATTTGTGTCTACAGTGTTGTGCCATTTCAATACAAATACGGCGCCCGCAGGCGCCGTATCGTAACAGCTTTTTAAACTCAGGCTACCTCAAACAGACCAGCAGCACCCATACCACCACCAACACACATGGTAACAACCACGTACTTGACGCCGCGACGCTTGCCCTCGATCAACGCATGGCCAATCATGCGCGAACCACTCATGCCATAGGGGTGGCCAATGGAAATGGCGCCGCCATTAACGTTGAGTTTGTCATTGTCGATACCCAGCTGATCGCGACAGTAAATGACCTGTACCGCAAACGCTTCGTTCAATTCCCACAAGCCGATATCGTCGACGGTCAGACCGTGCTGCTTGAGCAGCTTGGGCACGGCAAACACCGGACCAATACCCATTTCATCAGGCTCACAGCCAGCGACAGCAATACCACGGTAGATACCCAGGGGCTCCAGGCCTTCGCGCTCTGCCACTTTTGCATCCATTACCAGTTGGGCCGAAGAGCCGTCAGATAACTGGGAGGCATTACCAGCCGTAATCGTGCCGCCTTCGATCACCGTCTTCAGGCCAGCGAGGGATTCTACGGTAGTAGCGCGCAGGCCTTCATCCATTGCTACAGTAGCTTCGACCTCTGATGCATCACCCGTTGCCTTATCCCATACTGTGCGCTTGCAGGTAACATCTACCAGTTCGTCAGCAAACTTTCCTGCTTCATAGGCTGCCGCCGTGCGCGCCTGTGACTGTGCGCCGTATTCATCCATCGCTTCGCGCGACACATTGTAGCGTTGGCCAACAATTTCGGCGGTCTGCAACATTGGCATAAAGAAATTCGGGGAAATAGCCATCAACTCCGCGTCGACCATGCGGTGCAGGTTCATGTGCTCATTCTGCACCAGCGAGATGGAATCCAGTCCACCACCGATAACGCAGTCCATACCGTCGTACATCACTTGCTTGGCAGCAGTTGCCACGGCCATCAGACCCGAGGAACACTGGCGATCCAGCGTCATACCGGAAGTGGTAATCGGCAAACCAGCGCGCAAGGCAATCTGGCGTGCCACATTGCTGCCAGTAGCGCCCTGCTGTAACGCGCTGCCCATAATCACATCCTCGACTCGCGCTGGATCGATACCGGCGCGTGCCACCGCGGCAGCGACAGAAGCAGCACCCAGTGATGCCCCGCCCAGATTATTAAAGCCACCGCGATAAGCCTTGGCGATGGGCGTACGTGCTGTTGCAACAATAACGGCTTCTTTCATCATATTTCTCCAATAGTTGGGGCGCTAGCAGCGACCCGGAAATTATCAATCCTGGGACAGACCCAGACCTTTCATAGCCTTGCCTGTGAATTTCACTGTCTGCTCAAAACCGGCCTGTGGCTGGACCTCGCCTTCGGGTGAGGTAATAGCAGCCCAATTGGCGGCAATGCCTTCCGGAGTCTGATCTTCTGGAGACAACCACACACCGTCGGTTTCAATAATCTTGGCCACGGAATACGCGCCAGCGCCGGCACACATAATGGTCTTGTTCGGGGCATCTTCACTGACCATATACAGTACTGCCGGTGTGACCGTTTCAGGAGTGAGCAGCGCAAAGGCCTCTTCGGGGATAAGCCCCTCGGTCATGCGGGTTCCCGCAGTAGGCGCCAGGGCGTTAACACGCACGTCGTACTTGGCACCTTCTTGTACCAGAGTATTCATAAAACCGATAACACCCATCTTGGCAGAGCCGTAGTTGCTCTGACCAAAGTTACCATATAGACCTGAAGACGAGGTCGTTACCACGATGCGGCCATAGCCCTGGTCACGCATAATATCCCAGCAGGCCTTGGTGCAGTTCACTGTGCCCATCAGGTGTACATCAACCACCAGCTGGAAATCGTCCAGTGCGCCCTTGGTAAAGCTCTTGTCGCGCAGGATACCGGCATTGTTGACCAGGATGTCCACCCTGCCCCACTTATCCATCACCTGCTTGACCATCGCCTCTACTTCATCGTACTTGGCAACGTTGGCGCCATTGGCAATGGCTTCTCCGCCCAGTGCTTCGATTTCTGCCACCACCGCCAGAGCAGCGTCACTGGAGCCACCGGTACCGTCTTTGGCCCCACCGAGGTCATTGATAACCACTTTGGCGCCGCGCTTGGCCAGTTCAATTGCGTGGCTGCGGCCCAGACCCTGGCCAGACCCGGTAACAATGGCAACTTTGCCGTCGTATCTAATACTCATTACTTAATTCCTCTATAAAATATGCAAAAAACAGCTTCAGGGCGATTAGCCTGCCACTAGCATGGACAACCACTCGGCGACCAGCGCCGGTGTTTCTTCACCCTCAATTTCCACTGAAACCGCTTGCTTGATAAGGAACCGGTTACCAGGCTTCTCGTCTACGCTTATCACTTCAAGATGCGCGCGCACCCGTTTGCCGGAGCGCACCGGTGTCAGGAAGCGCACCTTGTCAAAACCGTAGTTTATGCCCATCACCGTATTTTCCGGGATAACACCGTTACCCTCAGCCATTTTGGCGAGCAGGGACAGCGTCAGGAAGCCGTGAGCGATGGTGCCACCAAATGGTGTTTTGGCAGCGGCCTCAGCATCAATATGAATGAACTGATGATCCTCAGTACAGTCGGCGAAAGTATTGATACGTTCCTGAGTCACCTCGATCCACTCGCTGGGTTCATATTTGGTTCCAACGGCGTTGACCATTTGGTCCTTGGGTACGATTTTTACTGCCATGGTGCGTTCCTCATCAGTTTTACGTAAACAGAATCAATCTAGTGTAGTCGAGCTTTGGCGTTTCACAGTGTTATCGCGGACAAGCAGCACAATTCGAGCTCTCGCTGCAGGATAAAGACGCGACCAGAACAGGAAAATACAGCGCAGAAGCCAGCCAAAAAAGCGGATTTGAACATACAGTATGTATTTAGTTCTTTCAAGTATTTTTTGCCCTGCCAAGGCCTGCTATGCTTACTGCATCTTTACGCATACGACATCGTCGGTGGTGTCTGCAGGATTTGAGCACAATGTCTTATCGCGCGCCTGTCACCCTGGTACAAAAGCTCGCTGCTCGCACCGCTGGAGAGGCCACCGGCCCAGCCGCCTGCGCTAAACGTATTCCCGTAACGGCCTACACCAGCCAACAGCAGTTTGAACGAGAACGGGAACGTTTATTTCTGCGCCGCCCACTGATCATTGGCCACGAGTCGCAGATCCCCGAGGCAGGCGATGCCATCGTCTACGACTGGCTGGGACCCCCGCTGATTACGCTGCGTGACAAGAGCGGGGAGATAGGCACCTTTATGAATGTCTGTCGCCATCGAGGTATGCGCCTGGTGCAAGAGCAGGGACAGACCTGCCTGCGGTCGCTGGTATGCCCCTACCATCAATGGACCTACGGACTCGACGGTAAACTGCGCAATATCCCCCGTGACGAAAGTTTTACCGACCTGGATATGGATGAACTGGGACTGGTGGCCCTGCCCACGCAAGTGCGCAACGGACTGATCTGGATGCAGGCGGACCAGCATGCAGTCATGGATCTCGACCAACATCTGGCGGGCCTGGGCACCGACCTGGACATATTCCAGTTGGGCGACTTCAGCTTCTGCCAACAGCGGGTGCGCACTATCAACTGCAACTGGAAACTGGTGCAGGATGCCTTCCTGGATGGTTACCATGTCACGCGTTTGCACAAGAACACCGTGGGCTCATTTTTCCCTGACGCGGTGGCAGAGTCCGACCTGCTGGGTGATCACGTGCGCTCTGCAGTCGCGCGCAACGAGATTAGCCAGGCGGTGGGCCTGCCCACTCAAGCACTGGATTTACGCAAGCATGCGACCTTTTCCTACACTACTTTTCCCAACGCGGTACTGATTTTTCACCCGGAATACACCAGCATTATCAGTCTGTTTCCACTCAGCCCGGAGCAGACCATATTCGCCCACACCATGCTCACGCCCCATCCACCGACGTCGGATGACCAGCAGGATCACTTCCGTCGCTCTTTTGAGTTAATTGATCAGGGGGTATTCCAGGCCGAAGACATTTTCGTCTCCGAGGGTGCCCAGCTGGGCATGCGCTCGGGCGCAAACAGTCATCTGCTATTTGGTGGCCTGGAGGAATCTGCAATACGCTTTCATGAGATCATTGCCAGAGAACTGGCTTGATACAGGGGTGACTACGACACTGCGTAGCCGCCCCCGGGGTCGCTATATCAACCGTCGCGGAAAGTAGCGTTTACCTCATGCTGCGCGCTGTACTTGCGCAATTCGTTGCGACCCACCACCATGCGATGCACCTCATCCGGCCCATCTGCCAAGCGCAGTGTACGCTGGGCCATATACATGGTGGCCAGCGGTGTATCTTGTGACACACCCAGCGCACCAAACATCTGGATCGCCTGATCCACAATACGAATGGATATGTTGGGAACGGCAGTCTTGATCATGGAGATCCATACGCGGGCCTCCTTGGGATCAACATTATCCATCATCCACGCCGTCTTAAGCGTGAGCAAACGGGCCTGCTCTATATCCATTCGCGCATTGGCGACGATATCCACATTGCCCCCCAGGCGCGCCAGAGGCTTACCAAATGCGGTGCGTGATACAGCGCGCTGGCACAATAACTCCAGGGCTTTTTCTGCCGCGCCAATTGCTCGCATACAATGATGGATACGACCCGGCCCCAGGCGACCCTGAGAAATTTCAAACCCCCGACCAGAACCCAGTATGATATTGTCCTTGGGAACGCGCACATTGGTAAATTTCTGGTGCATGTGACCATGCGGCGCATCATCCATAGAGAACACGTTCATCGCGCGCAGATTCTCAAACCCCGGTGTGTCCAAAGGGACCAGAATCTGTGACTGCTGCACGTGCTTGGCCGCATCGGGTTCGGTTTTCACCATAACGATCATAATCTTACAGCGTGGATCACCGGCACCGGAGACATAATGCTTCTCGCCATTGATAACCCACTCGTCGCCATCCAGCACAGCCTGTGTACAAATATTGGTGGCGTCGGAAGAAGCCACCCCCGGCTCAGTCATGGAATAAGCAGAGCGGATTTCGCCATTCATTAACGGCTCCAGCCACTGCTTCTTCTGCGCCTCAGTGCCGTACTTGTGCAGGACTTCCATGTTTCCGGTATCGGGCGCTGCACAATTGAAGACTTCCGCCGCAATATGCGACTTACCCATTTCCTCTGCCAGATAAGCATATTCCACGGTATTGAGTCCCGACCCGTGTTCACCGTCGGTCAGGAAGAAATTCCACAGACCTTTCGCCTTGGCCTTATTCTTCAGGCCTTCCATAATCTCAATCTGTCGGTCGGTGAACTGCCACCGATCTCCTACGGAGATTTCGCTGATGTATTCGTGCTCCAGCGGGGCAATTTCCTCGGCCATAAAATGACGGACCGCTTCCAGTATTGGTGCAATCTTTTTGCTGACACCTAAATCCATGCTCTTCTCTCCTTACCTGTGATCAAATATGTAGATTTTGCGCAAAGTTACGCCGGGCTGGACCCAGCCAGTTTGGCGGCATAGTCCGCCTTGATTTGTCGTTTGAAAATTTTGCCCGAGGCGATACGCGGCAACTGCTCGACGGGGAACCACACGTGCGCCGGCAGCTTAAAGCTGGAGATATGCTCACCCAGGAATTGTCGCAAAGCATCTGCACTGAGCTCAGCCCCCTCCTTCAACACAACGGCGGCACCGACAATCTCACCCAGTCGCTCGTCCGGTAAGCCAAAAACAGCGGCTTCAAATACCGCAGGGTGGTTGTAAATTGCCGCTTCGACTTCCAGGCAACTGATATTCTCACCGCCGCGGATAATAATTTCCTTGATACGATCGACGATATAAAAGAACCCGTCTTCGTCGACATAGGCCACGTCGCCGGTATGAAACCAACCGTCCACAAAAGCTTCTGCCGTCGCTTCGGGCTTATTCCAGTATCCCAGTACATTGGCCGGTGACTTGATGCACAATTCACCACGTTCACCAGTGGCCATCTCCTGACCGTCTTCTCCCTGAATTCTGAACTTTGTCACCGCGGGCACAACACGCCCGGTACTGTGCGGATTGGCCAAGTAGAAAGCCCCTGCATTGACCGCACCTAATGCATTGGTTTCAGTCAAACCGTAACCAATACCCGGATTTGATTTTTTGAAGGTACCGTTGATCTTGTCGACCTGATCCGGCGGGCGCGCGGCACCGCCGGCCATAATATCCGTCAACGACGAAATATCGCGAGTAGAGACCTGCGCCGCCGCCTGCAATTCCGCCGACATGGTGGGCACGCCGTTAAACCAGGTAATGCGTTCCTGCTCTATCAGGCGCAGCGCTTCCTCGGCATCCCATTTATGCATGATCACCAGCTTGCGACCAACGATCAAGGACAACAAAAACGCCGAATGGCTGCCGGTGCAATGAAATAACGGAATAGTCAACAAGCCCGCCGGCGGGTACTTTTCTGCTGCCGCCGCTTCACCGGCAGCCACCTTGGTGGCCACACCCATCAACATCCAGCTGAACAGTGCCGACAAAATACCGCGGTGAGAAGACAGAGCACCCTTGGGATGCCCGGTAGAGCCAGAGGTGTACATAATGGAGGCGTGGTCGTCTGGCTTAATTTCTACCTCGGGCATTGCCGCTCCGGCAAATTTCCGTAACAGTTCGGCAAAAGGCGTGACCACCACATCCAGGCCACTGCAGTCATCTATGGCGATAATTTGCAGTCCATATTTAGCCGCGATAGGCGCCAGGCGCTCCACCCGCGAGCGGTCGGCAACCACCACTTTGGCGCCGCTATCGGCAAAGCCATAGTCCAACTCTTCAGTGGTCCACCAGGCATTCATCGGAACTGCCACGGCCCCCATACCGATGGCGGCAACGAAAGCCATCATCCACTGGGGATTATTACGACTCAGGATGGCTACCCGGTCACCCTTGCCCACCCCAAACTGCTCCTTGAGGGCTGCGGCCAATTCGGCGCTGTGTTGGTAGGTCTGCCCAAAGGTATAACGCTCATCCAGATAAACAGCAAAATCCTTGTCCGCATGCTGCTGCATAAGCAGAAAATACTCGCCCAGGTTGGCTGGCATCGAGGCATAATTGAGATAATTGACACCGTCTACCTCGGCAGTATCCAACGCAAAAGACTGTCCCGGTGCGGTCAATGCCACCACCGCATCATCGAATTTTTTTACTTCAGGGTTCATTATTTTATTATCCTATTGCGGTACCAGACTAAAAGCCGTTGAGCTGGGCAAATCGGTCCAGATGATAGTTATAGTCGCCAAAGGTATGCTGGGCCACCCGTGCGCGTTTGATGAAAAAGCCAATTTCATGTTCATCGGTCATACCAATTCCACCGTGCATCTGAATCGCTTCATTGGTCGCGCGCTGCGCCACCTCACACAGCTTGGCTTTGGCTGCACTGGCAATCAAGGACAGATCCTGCTCCCCCGCATCTACTTTTTGTAGGGCCTGCAACACAATGGAGCGGGCCAACTCCAGCTCAGCGTATAGTTCTGCGGCGCGATGCTGTAATCCCTGGAACGAGCCAATGACCCGGCCGAATTGTTTGCGCTCCTTGAGGTAGCCCACGGTGCGCTCAAAAGCCTCAACAGACAAGCCCAACAATTCAGAGGCCAGACCGATGTTGCTGATATCCAGAGCACGATTAAGACCAGACCAGGCCTCGCCTTCGATACCCAGCAGCTGCGCCGCCGGCACCCGGACATTATCCAGGGCAAGGGCGCCGGCATTGCCAGAATCCACTAAAGTACGACGCTCTACGGCAACACCCGCACTGCCTGCTGCCACCAAAAAGGCGCTCAAACCCTGTTCGTCGCCCGCGTCACCGGAAGTGCGCGCAATGACAATAAAGGTATCGGCAGCGCTGGCATCCAACACCAACACCTTGGCCCCATTGAGCACATAGGAATCACCATCAGCGACGGCGACCAGCGCCACCTGCTGCGGCGCATGGTGCGCGCCTTCCTGCAATGCCAGGCTCACCAGGCGTTCACCCGCGGCGATCGCCGGTAACAATTGTTCCTTTTGCTGTGCGTTGCCCAACTCGGAGATCAATGTCGCGGCAACCAGAACAGTAGACTGCAGAGGGCTGGCGCTCAGGTTGCGCCCCACTTGCTCCAACACCAGACCCAGCCCGGTGTAACCGTAGCCCAAACCACCAAATTCCTCGGCGATGGCGATACCCGCCCAACCCATCTGGGCCATCTCATTCCAGACTTCGTCACTAAAACCACGCTCATTGCCACTGTCACGCAATTCACGCAGGTTCGCTACCGTGGCTTTCTCCGCCAGGAAGCCCGCCGCAGAATCCTTGAGCATCGTTTGCTCTTCATTCAGTATCAGTGCCATGTTTCGCTACTCCTCAGGCAGTCCAAGCACGCGCTTGGAAATAATATTCAACTGCACTTCCGAAGTGCCGCCCTCGATCGAGTTCCCCTTGGAGCGCAACCAGTCACGACTGACCACACCGCCATTGTAGACCTCACCTTCCCAGCCCAACGCCGCTTCGCCACCCACCGCCATATTCAATTCATTGCGGCGCTTATTTAACTCCGTGCCGTAGTACTTGAATATGGAGGACGCGGCACCCAGACCCTGGCCCGCTTTGGCTTCATCACCGACACGCGCCATGGTGGCCGCGAAAACTACAGTGTCTAGCTGGTACTGGGCTATATTCTGGCGCAATACGGAATTGGCCAAACGACCCGAAGTATCCGTCCCGATAGTTTCTACCGCCCACTGTCCTACGGATTTCTTGGGCGCAGCACCAAAACCGGAAATCATCTCCCGCTCATGGGTAAGCAGATATTTGGCTATGGTCCAACCGTTACCCTCTTCACCCACCAGGTTGGACTTATCGGCTTTGGCATCATCAAAAAAGGTCTCACAAAAAGGCGAGTTGCCACTGATCAACCTGATAGGCCGCGCAGTAACACCGGGCTGATCCATATCAAACAATACGAAACTGATGCCCTCGTGCTTGGAGCCACTGTTGTCGGTGCGCACCAGACAAAAAATCCAATCGGATTTGTCGGCGTAGGAAGTCCAGATTTTCTGGCCGTTAATCAAGTAGTGGTCGCCGTGGTCTTCTGCTTTGGTCGCCAGGCTGGCCAGGTCGGAACCGGCATTGGGCTCGGAGTAACCCTGGCACCAACGAATCTCACCACGCACGATCTTGGGTAAGTGCTCCAGTTTTTGCGCCTCGGTGCCAAAATGCAGCAGTGCCGGGCCGAGCATGGAGATACCAAAGCTGTCCAGCGCTCGACGCGCTCCGATTCTGCGCATTTCTTCGCTGAGCACTTTGACTTCGTCATTGTCCAGGCCGCCGCCGCCATACTCTTGGGGCCAGTGGGGCACCGTCCAACCGCGCGCCGCCATGCGGTCACACCAGGTTTTCTGGTCCGGGTGATCAATCTCCGGGTTACGCCCCCCGTTGTAGTAGTCGTCAAAGCCCTGTGCCGGAATACGCATGCTCTGCGGGCAATTCTCTTCCAGCCAGACTCGCGTTTCCTGGCGAAATTGTTCAAGGTCGCTCACGGGATTACCTCGTTTGTTGGTGGCAGGCAACCAC
>JBALVO010000030.1:0-34194 GCA_036961445.1 Halioglobus sp. | reverse complement strand
CTGCAGGGTGCAACGCACCGTGATTGCGATTCTGGGGGTCATTATGGTGCTCCCATTTGCCCATCACTGGATCTTTAAATACCTTGCGTCCGTGGTCGGATTTCTGGGCGCAGTCGTTGCCGTCAACCAGAACTTTATGGGTTGGGTAAAGATATCCAAGGGGGAATTTGCTTTTAGCGAGCAGCTATATATTGACCCCTTTATCCTTTCATCCGGAGCGCTGTTTATCATTATCGGTCAGCTATGGCTGCTACTAGGCAAGCAAAATACGCCCTGACCACTGTCCGCGCCGCCCGCAAGGCGACGCGTGGATCGCACCGGTAGTGCGCCAAACAGTGACTCAGCTATCGGGTTCCGCAGCGGCGACCACTGGCGTAGGCTTATTGGCCAGTTGCACTCCGAGTAAACTGGCAACAAGTATAGTCGTATAGAATATACCGGTAACTCCTTCCATATACGCCAGAAAATGTGCAACCGGCTGTTCAGGCGTAATGTCTCCGTACCCCACTGTCGTCAGGGTAACCATGCTGTAGTAGATAAACTGTTGCAAGTTGGTCTGCCAAACCTCGGCGTTCAGACCGTTGAAGGACCCGGGGAACACCGCTTCTGTAAGCAGGTAGCCAAAAGCCCAAACCATGCCAAGCAGAATATAGATGCAGATAGAGCCAATAATTTTATTGGTATCTACCGGCCCGGTAAAAAGCACCTGCTTCCAAACCAGGTAAAGGGATAGACATAAGTACAAAAAACAGCCTGCCTGAGTTCCCATGGCCAGAATTTTGCTATCTATGAGCGCATTGCCGACCATCAGACCCGCTATAACTACGGTCATAGCGTACTTCCACTTACGCCAGCCTTGTTGGCCGCTGTCCAGGGTCCAGATCGTAGAAAAAAGGATGAACAGCAGGCCTACATTTACCAGCAACCGCCCATGCGGCGACTCCAGCTGGTTGACAATGGCGTCACAGAAAAGCATCACTATTAATGCTATCAATAGCCAGCGAAAATTTCCCCGCCTGATTACTTTTGGTGCCATCATCTTTATTTACTCCTGATTGTTAACCTTCCCGCTTGCTGCAGTAATCACTCGCTAAATGGGCAGCGGAATGAACACCTTGGATACCGCGTGTACAGCACCGGTTACCGTGCGATCACTGGAATCATCTGCAATGCGCGCCATCATTTCCTGCAAAATAATGATCTTGCCAAACAGGCGCTCAAAACTCAGGTTGTCCGTAACTCCCTTATATTCGTGAGTGATGATGTAATGCTCTCCGTTGGGCTTGCGGGTATTTTTCAGCCTCCACAACAGCACTTCCACATTGCGCGCGCTGGTCAGCAAAACCGCCGGATCCAGTTTGTCGATCAAATACATCTCTGCTTTATAACTATAAGCTTCGCGCAGCATACTGCCGAGCCCGACGGCCAGGGCAAATACCCGGTCGCCACTAAAATCGGGATCAAACGCCATTAACATGGCTTTAATACCCTGCTTACCCCCTAGTTCCGGAAAATTCAATTGATTCTGATGCACCTTCAGTTGGGCCAGCCTACCCTGCACGGTCATACCCGGATTTTTGCGCAGCTGCGACGGATTACGCTTGTACAGTTTGACCACCAGCTCACGCACTGCCGAGCGTGTCTCATCTATGAATTCGTCGGCTACCAGGTCAATATCCGACTTCGCCAGGTTTTTAATTTCATAACCGGAGCAGGCGCTAAGGAATAGCATAAGTAGCAAAGTTAAAAGAAGACGCATGTGCCGAGTCTAGCAAGATGTGCCTCAAAGCGGCGAGCACAGACAGTGGTAATAAAGCCGGCTGCCGGTTTTGACTGCGCCCCCCATGTCGCGCGTTGTTTATAAATGTTATTCTTTTTCACTCATGATTCGGCATTTACTACTCATCAGCTGCCTGCTGCTGACCCCGGCAACAGCCTTCGACCAGCAAACCGAACTCCCGGAATTCGGTGAGGCAAATGCCGTCTCGCTGAACCAGGAATACTACCTGGGACGCGCATGGCTCATGTCCTTCAGGCGTCAGGCGCCTATACTCGATGACGCTTTGCTGCAAGATTATGTAGAGGAACTGGTCTTTCGCCTGGTGGTTACCAGCCAGTTGAAGGAGCGCCGCCTGGAAGTGGTACTGGTGGAGAACAAATCGATTAATGCCTTTGCCGTCCCGGGTGGCATCGTAGGCGTGCACAATGGACTGATACTGCAAGCTGAAACAGAGGCACAGCTTGCTTCTGTGCTGGCACACGAATTAGCGCACTTGAGCCAACGCCACTTCTCCCGCGGCGTGGAGAACCAGAAAAAATCCTCTGCTGCCAGCATGGCTGGATTGCTGGGCGGACTGGTGCTGATTGCTGGTGGCTCCAGTGACGCCGGCATAGCTGCGGTTATGGGTGGCCAGGCTGCTGCCATGGATTCCCAGTTACGCTATAGCCGCTTGCATGAGCAGGAAGCGGATCGTGTGGGGATGCAGAACCAGGCCGCTGCGGGGCTGGATCCCGGCGGGGCAGCCGGCATGTTTACTGTGATGCAAAACGAGTCGCGCAATTACGGTGCGCGGCCACCGGAATTTCTGCTCACCCACCCGTTGACCGAGACCCGTATTGCCGACGCACGCAATCGCGCCCGCACCTACCCCAGCAGAATTTACGAGGACAATGCCGAGTTTCAGCTGATGCGCGCCCGGGTAGAGTTTAGTTTTATCAAAGAGCCCGATGAAGCGGTTGCCCACTTTCGCCGTAAGCGCGACAAGGGTGGCAAGCAGGCGGTCGCTGCGCAATATGGTCTTATACTGGCACTCACCCAGAACGGTGGTTACGACGAAGCCAGGGCTTTGCTGAAGCCGATGCGCGAATTCGCGCCATCCAATATGGTCTACGGCATCGCTGATGCCGATATCGACATCGAAGAGGGAAAGTTTGATGTCGCTATCGCCAAACTTAAAAAGGGCTTGCAACTGGTACCTGGCAACCACCCCATAACGATGTACCTCGCCAAAGCCTATGACAGGGCCGGGTACTACACCGATGCAGCGACACTGCTGGCTAAACATTCAAGGAGTAAACCCAGCGACGCTCACCTGTGGTACGAATTGGCCGAAGTACAGGGGCAGGCCGGGGACATACTGGGGCTGCACCAATCGCGGGCGGAGTATTTCAGGCTCAATGGCGCACTGAAAAAGGGACTGGAACAACTTAACCTGGCACTACCGCTGGCCAAGGATAATGTCACCCGGGAGCGAATCCAGAATCGCATGCAGCATTTTCATAATATACAGGTTGCGCTAAAACAACTGTAAGCGACCATAGTGTTTATTCTTGTTTGCCTTATAAAACCCGTAGCAAACCCACGATGCTTACCGTCAGCAAACCGAATCCCAATATCCTGAAAAATATTTTGGTATCTGCCTGCATCGTATAATCGTGAAACCGCAAGCCCAATAAGTGACCCAGCGTAGCGCAGGGCAGTAACCACAAATGTGCGCGCCATTGCAGGTCAATGCCCGTCCACAAGAAAGCGGCCAGCTTTACGGCAACCAGCACAAACCAGAGGGCAAACAAAGTGTCGCGCAATTGATCTTTCTCTACGCGACTCGCTGCCACGGGTACCACTAAAGGAGCAGCGATGAGCGAGGTACCACTAACGTAGCCCCCCAACAGTAGAAAAACCGCATCCAGCGTTTTATTCTTGCTGATGAAAGGCTTGTTCAGGATGTAACTGACACTATAGATGGCCACCACCACAAAAATAAAGCCACTGACTATATCCGTAGGCAAGGTGATAACACCGGCCACACCTATGAGTTTGGGAATGATCATCAACAACAGAGCATAACGCAGGAAGCGCCAATTGACCGTGCCACGTTGCTCACCCGAGCCGGGTCGAGTGGATCGATGATGTGATTGCACCACGGTAATAAAAGAAAAAAACAGCAGATGTACGGCAATGATGGGCAAAAAAACCAGCGGCGCATTGTGCACCATAAGCAGAAAAGGAAGGGTGAGTACCGCACCGCCAAAACCCAGGCCAGAGCGTACAAAGCCGCCCCAGACAAATAATAGGGCGATCGCGACATACTGCCAGCTTTCCAGGCCTTCCATAACTGTTTTTCAATCCGCAGTGTTATTTGGACTGGCCATACTAACTCAGTACGCAACGCTGCCGCAGCCAAAAGCAAACACGAACCTTTGCAGCAAAGTATAAGGGGATTAAGGGCCCGCTAGATCAGGCTATAAGACACGGCTAAACTCGCCACGGTAATAGCGATAATACTCATCAGCTTGACCAGGATGTTCAGGCTGGGGCCGGAGGTATCCTTGAACGGATCCCCCACTGTATCGCCGATGACCGCAGCGCGGTGCGCAGGCGAGCCCTTGCCACCATGATGCCCGGCCTCGATATACTTCTTGGCATTGTCCCAGGCACCGCCTGAGTTGGACAGAAATACTGCCAGCACGAAACCGGTCGATAGCCCACCCACCAGCAAACCGATGACGCCGGCCACACCCAACACCAGACTCACCACTACCGGCGCTACAACAACCAGCACCGACGGCGCAAGCATCTCCCGCTGTGCGCCGATGGTGGAGATTTCGACACAGCGCGCGTAATCCGGCTCCGAAGTTCCTCGCAGAATGCCGGGGTCGGCCTTGAACTGCCGCCGCACTTCCTCGACCATCAAGCCCGCGGTCCGCCCCACTGCCTGCATGGTCAGGCCACTGAAAGCAAAGGCGATCATCGCACCGAGAAACAACGCAACCAGGACCACCGGATTCAACAGTGTCACGTCGAAGTAGGCCATAAAATCAGCCAGCGTCGCCTCAGTTATTGCGATGTCGAATCCATTACGCAACTCCAGTGTCGTCTGCCCGGCCTTGAGTAACTCCATACGAACCACCTCCACGTAAGAGGCGATCAGCGCTAGCGCGGTCAGCGCTGCAGAGCCGATCGCGAAGCCCTTACCGGTTGCCGCAGTGGTATTACCCAATGAATCCAGCGCATCCGTACGCGCTCTTACGTCCGGACCTAGACCACTCATTTGCACATTGCCGCCGGCGTTGTCAGCAATCGGTCCGTACGCGTCACTGGCCAGGGTTATAGCCAGAGTCGATAACATTCCGACCGCGGCGATCGCAACACCATATAAGCCCTGCCCCAGATTATTCACGTCAAATTCCGCCGCTAAAAGAAACGCCAGCAGGGTACCCACCGCAACCGTCAGCACCGGTATTACGGTGGACAACATGCCCACACCCAATCCGGAGATAATGGTGGTGGCCGCTCCGCTTTCAGCGGCCTGTGCGATAGACCTGGTTGGCAAAAACGAAGGGGAAGTGGCGTATTCGGTGGCGCGACCAATCATCACCCCGGTTACCAGACCCACCACAACCGCGCCCCAGATACCCCACAGGTTGGGCATACCCATCAAATACAAGACGGGCAAAGAGAAAACCACAATCGCTATAGCGCTACTGTTAATCCCTTTAGCCAGCGACCCTAGCAATGCTTTCTGATCAGCGCCCTCGGTGGTTTTCACCAAAAAAATACCGATGATCGACAGAAAAATACCTAATCCGGAAATGACAAAGGGGGCACATACCGCCTTCATCTGCAGTGTTGTATCACCAACAAACGCCGCCGCTCCCAATGCGCAGGCCGCGAAAATGGAGCCGCAATAAGACTCAAACAAGTCCGCCCCCATCCCCGCGACGTCGCCCACGTTGTCACCTACATTATCCGCAATGACAGCAGGATTACGCGGGTCGTCTTCAGGTATACCCGCCTCCACTTTGCCGACCAAATCGGCACCAACGTCCGCCGCCTTGGTATAGATACCTCCGCCAACCCTGGCAAAAAGGGCCTGCAGCGAGGCACCCATGCTAAACGTCAGCACCGTGGTAGTGATCAGCACCATACGCTGACCATCAGCTGACTCGGGTGTAGACCAGTTCACCAACAGCAGCCAGAATACCGCGTTACCCAGACCCAGGCTGACCACAACCAGACCAATCACCGCACCACTGCGAAATGCGATACGCAAGCTCAGCGCCAGCGAACTGCGCGCTGCCGCTGCGGTACGGGTAGACGCCATTGTCGCGGTTTGCATGCCCAAAAATCCGGCAAGGGCCGAGAACAAACCCCCGCATAAAAAAGTGAACGGCAACCATTGATTTTGTGCATCAAAGCCGTAAGCGAGCAGCGCAAAAAGCAGCGCTAAAACTGCAAATACACACAACATGACGCGGTATTGTTGGCGCAGATACGCCATAGCTCCTTCGCGCACGTGTAATCCGATGCGGCGCATCGTCTCGTTGCCCTCATCCTGGCGTTTCATTTGCCAGAAAAAGAAGTAGGCGAACACCAGGCCAGTCACTACCGCAACAGGTGCAATCCAGAAAAGAGTCTCTTTCATTTTTTCAGTTAGATTCCGCTAAAAGGTCTGCGCTGAGCGCCACCAGCCATAGTGCAGGGACTCGAGCTCCGGTATGTCCGGAAAGCGATAAAAGGCAAAGTCGTGCTGGTCGCCCACATAAAACCCGCCACGGATGGTTCGGTAAAACACGCCCTGGTTGGCCTGCTTCAAATACAATTTGCTACTTTTGGTCTCTGCGCATAGCAGGGACTCCAGTAACTCCCGTAAATGCTGCAGGTTAGGATACGGAAGATCACTCGCATCCCCGTGCTGCGGATCCCGGGCGAGTCCACGCAGGGACAGTTGTGAGAATACAATGCGCGGCACGTGGACCGGCCGACTCGTATCCGTAATGGCGCGGCAAAACTCCAGAGGCTCCAGGGCACTCGCCACCACGGGGTCTATAGGGCAAAATTCCTGATACAGATGCGCCTGCCGATCTGGCTCACGCAGGTACTCGGATCGCGTTAGCTCCAGGGTATGACCATCTCTGGTTACCAGATAGAGATTACCCAGGGCCGCTACGGGAATCCTGGACAGTACCCGATAGATAGCCAGATAGACGGATTTTTTGGGGCTACCATCGGGCCTGGTGACGCAGCGCTGGGCAATCAAATGCAGTGGAAACTCACCCTCTGGCAGACGGGTAGGGTCCACCTCGAAGAAAATTGCCTCTCCACATGATTGCACGCTGGCACCCACCGAGTAATAGCTACCAAACTCCCGGGGATTGAGCATAGACGCAATCAAACCCTGCGGAATCAGCGACAAATATAAATGCGTATCGCTATTGATCACCTGGCCTCCCACACCGTTCCCTCTCGTACACCACTGACACGATCAGTATAGGAACAAAGCCAGGGTATAAAACTTGAAATGCATCAAGAGATGCGCATTTATACCCTGAAATAACGTTACCTGGACCTGTTCTCGCTCTTATCAAGTGAGGCTGAGCCAACCTGACGCTTGCGCCACAGCAGATAAATGACCGGTATTACCAGCAGGGTGAGAATAACGGAACTGATCATACCCCCCACCATAGGGGCGGCCAGGCGGCTCATGACCTCGGAGCCGGTGCCCGCGCCATACAAGATGGGTAACAAGCCAATTATCGTTGCGCCAGCCGTCATCAAGACGGGTCGCACGCGCAAACCGGCCCCATCTAGTACCGCCTGCTGCAACGTGTGTTCGCTAAGTGTTCCACCCTCGGCCAGCAGGCGTCGCCAGGCCTGGTCCAGGTACACCAGCATAATAACGCCGGTCTCCACCGCTACCCCCGCCAACGCAATAAAGCCAACACCCACGGCAATGGAAAAACTAAAGTCCAGCGCGTACATCAACCAAACGCTGCCTACCAGTGCCAGCGGCAAGGCACCGATCAGGATAGCCACCTGGGTGAAATTCCTGAAATTCATATAAAGCAGGATCATAATAATGGCCAGGGTCAACGGCACCACGTAGGCCAGCCTGGCCTTGGCCCGCTGCATGTACTCGTACTGCCCTGACCAAATGATCGAATACCCCGGTGGCAGCTCAATCTCACGCGCCACCACCGCGCGCGCATGCTCCACATAACTGCCCACATCCACACCCTCGATATCTATATAGGTCCAGCCATTGATGCGGGCGTTTTCGCTCTTGATACCCGCAGGTCCATCCTCAATTATCACCGCGGCCACGTCCCCCAGTGCAATACGCTGACCCGCCGGGGTAACTATAGGCAACAGCGCCAGTTGCTCCGGAGAATCGCGGTAAGACTGCGGGTAGCGAATACTGACCGGGTAGCGTTCCAGACCTTCCACCGTCTGGGTAATATTCATCCCGCCGATGGCCGTGGCCACCACCTGCTGCACATCCGCAATATTAAGGCCGAACCGCGCGGCGCGTTCCCGCTGGATATCCACTTTGATGTAGCGCCCTCCCACCACTCGTTCGGAATAAACCGAAGCAGTACCGGCGACGTCTGTGAGAATGGTTTCCAGTTGTTGTCCAATCTGCTGGATACCCGCCAGTTGCGGCCCCGCTACCTTGATACCCACCGGGGTCTTGATGCCAGTGGCCAGCATGTCAATGCGCGTCTTGATCGGCATCACCCAGGCATTGGTTACACCGGGCATCTTTAACAAGCTGTCAAATTCCTGTTTCAGGCTCTCGGTGGTCACCCCCTCGCGCCATTCCTGCCTGGGCTTCAACTGGATAAAGGTTTCAATCATGGATAGCGGCGCTGGATCCGTGGCAGTCTCGGCGCGACCGATCTTGCCGAACACAGTTTTCACCTCCGGCACCGTGCGAATCAACTTGTCGGTCTGCTGTAGCAGTTGTCGCGCTTTGCCAATGGAAATACCGGGATAGGTTGTGGGCATGTACATCAAGTCCCCCTCATCCAGCGGCGGAATAAACTCGCTGCCTATCCGCTGCAGCGGCCACCAGGCACTGGCCAGCACCAGTGCCGACACCAGCAGTGTCGTTTTCGGGTAGGACAATACCCTGGCCAGCAGCGGCATATAGCCGGCGATCAACAAACGGTTAACCGGGTTGCGCTGCTCGGGTAAAATCTTGCCGCGTATAAAATAACCCATCAGTACGGGCACCAGCGTAATAGCCAGAGCCGCCGCCGCGCCCATTGCATAGGTTTTGGTAAAGGCCAACGGCGCGAACATCCGCCCTTCCTGTGCTTCCAGGGTGAACACCGGGATAAAACTCACGGTAATGATCAATAAACTGAAAAACAGCGCCGGGCCTACTTCACTGGCTGAATCAGCTACCACCTGCCAGCGATTGTCATCGGTAAGCGGCGTACGCTCTATATGTTTGTGCATATTTTCGATCAGCACAATGGCGCCATCAATCATGGCACCGACGGCAATGGCTATACCGCCCAGGGACATGATATTGGCATTAAGACCCTGGAAGTACATGACGATAAATGCGGTGAGAATACCAACCGGTAAACTGATCATGGCGACCAGTGAGGAACGCACATGAAACAGGAAGATCATGCACACCACTGCGACCAGGAATAATTCCTCGGCCAACTTCTGCCACAGATTTTTTACCGCGCGCTCGATAAGTCCCGAGCGGTCGTACACGGTAACGATCTCTACACCCTCGGGCAAACCCTGCTGCAACTCTTCCAGCCTGGCCTTTACACCATCGATGGTACGCTGTGCATTCTCGCCAAAACGCATGACCACAATGCCACCCACGGCTTCACCTTCTCCGTCAAGATCGGCGATACCACGGCGCATCTGTGGTCCCAGTCCGATGTCAGCAATATCCTTGAGCAGAATCGGTGTGCCATTACTGTTAACCCCCAACGGTATGTTGGCCAGATCCTGCTCGTTCTGCAGGTAACCGGTAGCGCGAACCATGTATTCGGCCTCCGCCATTTCCACCACGGAGGCACCGATCTCCTGGTTACCGCGCTTGATCGCCAATTGCACATGAGACAAAGGAATATCAAAGGCGCGCAGCTTGTCCGGGTTAACCGTAACCTGATACTGCTTGACCATGCCGCCTACCGCAGCGACTTCCGATACGCCTTTCACACTCTGTAGCTCATACTTTAAAAACCAGTCCTGCAGGCTGCGCAACTGACTGATATCGTGCCGACCGCTGCGATCCACCAACGCGTAAATATAAACCCAACCTACCCCGGTAGCATCTGGCCCCAACTGGGGTCTGGCGGCGGGAGGAAGCGAAGGTGCTACCTGGCTAAGGTATTCCAGCACCCGTGTGCGCGCCCAGTACAGGTCAGTGCCCTCGTCAAAAATTACATACACGTAGGAATCGCCGAAGAAGGAAAATCCTCGCACCGTCGCCGCCCCGGGTACCGACAGCATCGCAGTGGTCAACGGGTAGGTCACCTGGTCCTCCACTACCTGTGGCGCCTGTCCCGGGAAGCTGGTTTTGATGATTACCTGAACGTCGGACAGGTCGGGAATGGCATCGATCGGTGTGTGCTTCACCGAATACAGTCCCACGCCCACCAGTATGGTGGTGGCAAGCAGGACAAAAAACCGATTGCCCACAGACCAGCGAATGATAGCCTCAATCATAGTCGGCTCCCGACGGCCGCTGGCTGTCCCCCGGCACCGTGTTCTCTACAGCGTCACCCCGGTGCATACGCATGAAACCGGCGCTCTTACTGGACTCTGAGTCGAGCAGGAACTGCGCTGATACGACCACTGAGTCACCGCGTTCCAGCCCCTCCAGTATCTGTGCATCACGTTCATCCACCTGTCCCAAACTGACCACTACGGATTTAAAGCGCCCCTCACCCAGAGCCAGTACCACCCGATTCTCGTTGCCCGTGCGGATCACCGCTTCGCGGGGAATGATCAACGTGTCCTTGCCCTGGTTAGTCTGGATAACCACCTGGACGAACATATTGGGTTTGAGCGTTCCGGCCTCATTTTCGAAGCGCAGCCGAATACGCAGAGTGCGCGTTTGCTCATCCAGCGAGGGATAAACATAGTCCACTATGCCACGCCACTTCTGCCCGGGCAGGTAGTCCAGAGTCATTGTTACAGGCAGCCCCACTGCGACCAGCGCGGCCTGCCGCTCGAACACTTCGGCCTCCACCCAGACATCATCCAGCGCTCCTACCGACATTAAAGTCGTCCCGGGCTTCACATAAAAGCCCTCCCTGACATTCAGGTTGTCGACGACGCCGTTTTGCGGCGAGCGAAAGATAACGGTTTGCCTTACTTCCCGCCCACGTTTCAACTCTGCGATAAATGGCGCCGATAACTGCAGGGCCAACAAACGATCCTCCGCCGCCTGAACCAGCCGCCCATTGTTGCGTTTCAACGCCAGTAACAGTTCCTCCTGGGCATTGACCAGCTGCGGCGAGTAAAGCTCATACAGTGGCTCACCCTGCGCCACTGGATCACCAGAGGCCTTAACATAGAGTTTTTCAATCCAGCCTTCTACTCTGGGGTGGATGTGAATCAATTTGTCCTCGTCGTACTGCACATAGCCAACCGTTCTGATGCTGGTCTGCAGCGCCCGACGCTCAACTACCGCGGTACGTACGCCCAGGTTATTGACTACTTCCGGCGAAACTTCGATGGTGCCTGCATCCGCCTCCGAGGCGCCGTTGGCGCGCGCATAAACCGGCACCAGGTCCATACCCATGGGAGACTTGCCTGGCTTCTCACGTCGGTACTGGGCATCCATTGGTGCGACCCAGTACAAGGGCTTTTCCTGGGCTGCGCTCTCTGGCGAACCTGCCAGTAGAGCACCGCCTTTATCCAGATTGGCGACCAATAAAACAGTAGCGACTGCGCCCAGCGCAGCACCCATAACGACCAGAAACAGGTTCTTCGATGTCTGCTTCATGATGTTTCTCCCGATGCCAGCCCGCTTGCTGTGGCGAAGTAATAGTTCAGCTGGATGATTGTTTTCAATCGATCAATATCGATATCCAACGCTTCTATACTGGCATTGAGCTCGGCTATCCGCGCCCGCACAACTTCCGAGAAATCCCCATCATCATTGGTATAGGCTGTCAGTGAAGCCTCCGCTTGCTCCTGCATCTCTCGCAGCAGGCGCGATTGGTACAGACTCTGCCGTTGATTCAGGCGCAACAATCGCGAGCGCTGGGTTTCAAAGGCAGCAACCATACGGCGCAAAACCAGTGACTTTTCCGTCCGCAGCGCTTCCGAACCGGCGATCGCCGCCTGCACCTGGCGATCCTGGCGCCTGGACGTAAACAGGGGCAGGTCAAACGCTACTCCGACGGAAAAGAAATCCGCCCTGTCACTGTCCATGGTGGGGTTATCGACCGGGTTATCTTCGCGGTAACCATAACTGGCATTAACACTCCATTGCGGACGATACTTTTGCTGCGCCAATTCCACGCCTGCACTACTGGCATCAATCTTCTGATCCAGGCTCAAAATTGCCGGATGATCCCTGAGATAGGAGGCAATTTTCTGTGGCGATACATTCGCTGATGCCTCATACAGTGTTGGGTGTTGCAGTTTGATCTGCGGCAGTACATCTACCACTACCACGCTTGCGAAGCCGGCGGCTGACCACTGCTCATTTTCGATTGGCATATCTGCAGGGGCGGTGCGCAGCCATTCACTCAACCGCGAGCCGGACATCTCGCGCCTTTCATGCAGCGCCGCCAGGCGGTCTTCAAGTCGGGTCAGCTCAAGCTGGGCCCTGATCAGGTCCTGCTGACGGGTTCTACCCAGTGCTGACGAATAACTGGATTGCGCCACATCGACCAGATGTTCAAACAGCTCTCTGTCTTGCTCTATCAAGCGGATGCTCTCTGTGGCCCGAAAAGTCTCCAACCACAAGTGGGCTGCACTGACCGCAACCTTGGCGCGCCTGTCGTCACGTTGGTGCGGATATTGCGCGCCCAGTAAAGACAGGCGCTTCTGGCGCAGCGCCAGGCTATCACCGCGTGGAAACATCTGGGATACACCCACCTTGAACTGGGTCATCGCCTCCTGATCAAAATCGAAGGTATCTGTGGGCAAATTGGCAAAGCCCACCGATACCACCGGATCCGGCAGCGTACCCGCCGCCGTACTCTGTGCTTCGATAGCCTGCTGCTGGAATTCGCTGCCAGCCAACCAGGGATCATTGCGCTGGGCAATGTGCACTGCCTCACTCAGGGTAATGGCAGCGTAAGCAGGCCATGCGCTTAACTGCAGTAGTGCTGCAAATAGCCCAGCCGCAGCAAAGCCCGGGTGCAACACTTGCTTATCTCTCGCCAGTAGATTCATGATTACTGGTCCTCTTCGATATCAGATCATCAACTAGGTATCGGTGTGCCAGCCAATTTCTACAGGTAGCAACATCACCGGGTATGGAGAGACAAACAAATGACTCCCGCTGTACAGACCCGAAATTACAAGAATTTCAGGCGCAAAAATGCGGTACTAGCGAGTAATAGGAGGACGGTAAAGTGAAGCCAAAGAAAGATCGAGGGATGAAGACGGCACCGCGTCGCGGCGAGCCGGCGCGAAAATATTAGCATCAAAGACAGTTAGATCGGTCAGGGCAGCCATTGATTGACAATGATTTATGGAACAAAAACCACCGCTTTCGCAGCAGTTGCCATCGCTGGCACTAGTATCGCCAGAGCCCATGTCATGGTCGACCAACGCCATGTCATGAGCGCTATGATCCATACCCGCCATGTCAGAACTGATTGCCGTAGAGGCCACCCCCATCATAAAACAGGGCGTCGCCAACATTGCCATGGATTGACCCGCGTAGGCCAACAGCAACAGCAGTACTGTTATGCGTCGAAAGCGCTTCATGCCAGCAGTATAGGCCATTTTCTGTGAAAAGTTTAGGGTGATACTACCGCGGTCACCGGCCCGCAGGAAAAAAGGCCAAACGCGGTTTCAGTAAGATCGGCCCGATCAATGTCGTCAATAACACCACCATGACCAACGCAGAGTATATCTCACCGGGGAATACACCATGGGTAAACGCAAAGGCTGCGAATACCAGGCCCACTTCACCCCTGGGGATCATGCCAAAGCCGATACCCAGTCGATCATAGCCTTTACCTGCAACCATATAACCAGCAGCGCCTTTGGAGACAATGGCCACGACAGTCAGGGTCGCAATGATCAACAGGATTTTCGGGTCCAACAGCACCTCAAGTTGCACCTGGGAACCGATACCGACGAAGAAGATGGTTATCATAATATCGCTAATCGGTTTTACCAATTCCTCAAGGGTGTGCTTTTGCAATGCGTCCCCCACACGAAAATCTACGTCGTCCAGCAGCAAGCCTGCAACAAAAGCGCCGATTAATGGTGCCAGCCCGGCAAATGCTGCCAACTGCGCAAAAGACAATGCAAGGCACAAGGCAAATCCTGTCCACACGCTGTGGTGCTTGTTCAAGGAAACGATATGCACAGCGCCGGGCATTAGTTTCTGGCCGATCAACAGTGCGCCGACAAAAAACAACAGTGCCTTAACAACAATCCACAACAGATCCATGGGCGCTACTTCGCCGGTCACGACCACACTGGCCAGCACCGCCAGCAGCAAGATACCCAGTACATCATCGATGACTGCCGCTCCCAGGATGACTTCCGCCGAGCGCGTTTTCAGCAAGCCATGGGCGCCCAAAATCTTCGCGGTAATACCCACAGAGGTGGCGGCGAGCATAGCGCCCACAAACCAACTTTGCAGCCCGGTCGCAAAACCCAGCGCCGCACAGGCGCCCAGAGCCAGCACTATCGGCAGTGCTACTCCGGCGATCGCTACGGACGCGGCATTGCGACCCACCTTCAGCAGATCTCGCATATCTGATTCCAGGCCGACCAGGAACAATAAAAGTACCAGCGCCAGTTCAGATGAGTACTGCATGAATTCGCTGTTGCGCAGCAACTCACTGAGATTGAAATTGATACCCACCAGGGCCAGGTTGCCGAGCAGGATGCCCGCGTATATCTCCCCCAGGATTTCTGCCATACCCAGGCGTTCAAATATAAAGCCGCATACGTCGGCCAGGGTAATCATCAAAATCAATAATAAACTGGTGCGCGTGAACGTCTCACTGGCGCCATTGGCATAGGCCAGCGTCGGCAGCAACATAGCCACTACCACCAGCCACATTATTCGCTTGGGTCTATTCATTGCTTGGATCTACTCACAATCGGGCTTTTATTCCTGCTCTATCAAGTCGAATCGCTGGCGCAGAAATTGCGAAATACCATCTTCGTCGTGATGCCCTATGACGGCTGTTGCGGCTGCTTTAACTGCAGCCTTGGCATTACTGGGTGCATAGCTTTCATCAGCCAGAGAAAACATACTCAGGTCGTTATCACTATCGCCAAAACAAATTACCCGACTCACCCCAAGATCCACCTTGAGCTGTGCAATCGCACCGCCCTTACTGGCGGCACTGTGGTGAATATCTATCCAATACAAATCTTCACCTTCAACGGCGTTACCCGCATAGGCAACCAGGTGTGCCTCGCTGAGCACCAGCTGCTCAACCGCTGCCACCGCTGCACGCAGTCCCAGCGCGCTGATGTTGGTGATATCGGCGTCAGGCGGCAGCTGCGCTACCGGCAAAAGCTCCATACCACGGTCCCGCGATAGCACCTTCGACAATCTGCGCTCCGTCTCTGTCTGCAGAGGTGGATGATAGACAGCATGACGGTTTCCTGCCTCCACAGTAAATATAAACGGTGTAATCCCCTGCTCCATAAATGCCGACACCACCTGTTGTATTTCAGCGTTGCCTAATAAGTTGCTATGACTATACTCATCGCTACCTGGCTGCCAGATAACCACACCGTTTTTATAGATATGCGGCAAGTTAAAGCCGTGGCCATCAATCAGATCCCTGGCGGCGTGCAAGGTCCTGCCAGTGGCGACAGTATAGGCAATCCCTCGCTGGCTCAGTTGCCGCAATGTGGCACGCGTATGTTCGGATACCTCGGACTTGCGGTTGAGTAAGGTGCCGTCCAGGTCGAATACGATTAAATCCAAATCATACAGCCCAATTCGAAAGGATGACTAAGCGACTCGTTAAACGGATACATGCGCAACTTGTAATATTGCAATCCCGCTATTTCCGGTGCCAGATCAATTTCAAATTCAGTGTAATTACCATCGTCTCCGACGGCCGGTATCTCTGCCACTTGGCCCACCTCAAATTCGCCGTCCAGTGGCTTACGCCCCAGCAGACACTCCAGTTTTACATCGCTCGCCTGCAAACCACACAGATCGGCGCGGACCCTGAGCATAATTTTATCATCGTGATACAAATGCGCTGGCGGTTGCACCATCAACTGCATACTCACCCCGGGCCAGGCATCGCGCACGCTATGTTTCCAATGAGCCAGTTGGCGGGCCAGCTCTGCCCCGTTGGCCTCCAGTTTACGTCGTTGTTTTTGCGCGGGCTGATATAAATTAGTAACGTAATCCCGCAACATGCGCTGAGCGTTAAAGCGGGGAATAGTTGACTTCATCGAGGCCTTGGACAAGCTTACCCAATCGGCAGAATAACCACCACCATCGCGTCGATAATAGGTCGGTATCATCTCGTGTTCGATAATATCGAGCAGATCATTGGCCTCCTCCTGATGACGCTGTTCGTGGTCAAAACGGGAATCTCTGGGAACAATTCCCCAACCGTTACTGCCGTTATAGCCCTCGCCCCACCAGCCGTCCAATACGCTGAGGTTTACCGCCCCATTCAGGCCGGCCTTCTGCCCGGAGGTGCCACTGGCCTCCAGCGGATATTCCGGTGTATTGAGCCAGACATCCACACCGGTAACCATGTGTCTGGCCAACGCCATGTCATAGCCTTCCAGCAATAGTATCTTGCCGATGAAATCCGGGTGCATGGAATAGTCGTGGATAAGCTTGATCAAATGTTGCCCTGGCTCATCATGAGGATGCGCCTTACCCGCAAAGACGATTACCACAGGTCGCTCCGGGTCATTTAGCACGCGCGCCAACCTTTCCGGGTCGGCAAATAGCATAACGGCGCGCTTGTAAGTAGCGAAACGTCGGGCAAAGCCCATCACCAACACATCCGAGTTAGAACCATCGACATAGCGAGCCATGCGATGGACTACGGCATCACTGGTGCCATTGCGTCCCTGCTGCTTAAGGATTGTGGCGTGCACGCGCTTGAGTAATTGCTGCTTCAGCGCCTTGTGGATGCTCCAATAGTGATAATCGGGAATCTCTTCCAGACGCTCCCAATACTCCTCATTCAATAGTTCGTTGTGCCAGTCGTCAAAACGCAGATCGAACAGGCTGACCCACTCCCGGGCCAGGAATGTCTGCAGGTGAACACCATTGGTGACATGCGTAATGGGGTTTTCCTGATGCGGGATTTGCGGCCACAGCGCCGCCTCCATCTCCGCTGCCACCTCGCCATGGATTTTACTGACCCCGTTGTGGAAGCGGCTGCAGCGCAACGCCAGGCAAGTCATGTTAAAGCCGTCACCGGAGTTGAGCCCTAGCGCGTAGAGTTTATCAAACCCCAGCCCCAGCACTTCAGCCTCTGCCATCAGGTACTTGGCCAACAATTGCTTGTCAAATATGTCGTGTCCCGCCGGAACCGGGGTGTGCGTGGTGAATACCGTACCGGCAGCAACCAGTTCCATGGCGCTATCGAAATCCAGGCCTTCACGCATGCGCAGGGCACAACGTTCCAATAATTGAAATGCAGCGTGACCTTCGTTGATATGCCATACGGTAGGCCGCAGACCCAGGGCGCGCAGGGCCCGGACACCACCTACTCCCAGCACCAACTCCTGCTGCAGCCGCATCTCGCGATCACCACCGTACAGCTGATGGGTAATAGCTCGATCGTGTTCCGAGTTATCCGGAATATTGGTATCAAGCAGGTACAACTTGATGTGCCCGGCCTGGGCGGTCCATACGCGAACCTTGAGCACCCGTCCTGGAAACTCGAGTTCCAGAGTCAGGTGTTGGCCAGACTCGGTCAGTGTTGGCACTACCGGCAAATCGTGTGGATGGGATTGCGTATGATTGACCTGCTGATGGCCATGGCCATCGATGGTCTGGGTAAAATAGCCCATCTGGTAAAGCAGGCCGATAGCGACAAAGGGCAAGCCCACGTCGCTGGCCGCCTTGCAGTGATCGCCTGCCAAAATGCCCAGCCCACCAGAATAAATGGGGAAGCTCTCATGGAAGCCAAACTCCAGGCAGAAATAGGCAATCAGGTCTTCTTGCGGGTCGAACAGTTCCGTCAGCTCCGGTCGGCCACGGTGTTCGCGATAGGCATCACAGGCCGAGGTTACCCTGCGATAATCTTCCATGTAGGATCGATCCGCCACTGCTTCGGTAAGGCGATGTTGCGAGACCCGCCGCAAGAATGCTTTGGGGTTATGCCCACAGGCCTCCCACAGGTCCCGGTCCAATCGGTGAAACAGGGAGCGGATAGAGCGATCCCAACTGTACATCAAATCGTTGGCCATCTCCTGCAAGCGCCCCAGTTCGTGCGGGATGCGCGGTTGTACTTCAAGTGGGAATGTAGAGCCAGGCATAATCTGCTTTCACCTCATCTATCTGCTGTGGAGTGATATAACTCCAGATAACGGTCGGCACTTTGTTGCCAGGAAAAATCCTGCGCCATCGCCGTGCGCTGCACTTGCTGCCAGTCGGTTGCGTGGTGCCATAAATTGATAGCGCGCTGCACTGCGCCCAAAAAAGCCTCTGGCTGCGGTTGCTGGAACACAAAACCGGTGGCCGTACCTGCAGCCAGGGTCTTTGCATTAACGTCAACGACTGTATCGGCAAGTCCACCGACCTCCCGCACCACGGGCAGCGTACCGTAGCGCAAACTGTATAACTGGTTGAGCCC
This sequence comes from Halioglobus sp., assembly GCA_036961445.1. GTDB lineage: Bacteria > Pseudomonadota > Gammaproteobacteria > Pseudomonadales > Halieaceae > JBALVO01. The sequence goes on along the minus strand of JBALVO010000030.1, from coordinate 15,432 downwards.
ACAGGGTTCGAACAGTGACGGCATCAGGAAGATATCCGCCGCAGCTTCGATCCGGTGAGCCACGGTTTCATTATAGGTCAATACCACGGCTATGGCGTCCGGATGAGCTGCGGCCAAAGCCAGCAAGCTCTTTTCATAGGCGGCATCGCCAGTACCCAGCAGGACCAACTGGGCGGGGCTGGCCAGGATCTGTTCAAGCACTGGCAACAACAGCTCCAGGCCTTTTTGCAGTGCCAGGCGGCCGACAAAGCCCAGCAGGGGCAAGTCGCTGCGCACCTGCAGACCCAGGGCCTGCTGCAGTTTAGTCTTGTTGAGCACTTTTTTGTCCAGCGAGCCAGCATCGTACCTGTGCTCCAGGTAGCTATCACTGGCGGGGTCCCACACGTTGTTGTCAATGCCGTTGAGGATACCAACCAAGCGGTCGCAGCGCTGCATAAGCAGACCTTCCAGCCCCATACCACCGGGAGCATGGCAGATTTCCCGGGCATAGGTGGGACTGACCGTGGTGATGTAATCCGCAAATACCAGGCCCCCTTTGATAAAACAACACTGGCCGTAAAACTCCAGTCCGGGCTCCTGCCACAAGTGCCCGGGAAACGGCAGCCGATCAAACGTCGCGCGATCGAATATCCCCATATGTGCCAGGTTGTGTATGGTAAAAACCGTCAGTGGTCGACGCTCGCTCAGGTGTGTCAGAGCTATTGCCGGGCCGGTATGCCAGTCATTGCAATGTAATACATCAGGACGCCAGTCCAGCGCCGTGTCGTTGGTACTGATGTGCGCCGCAGCGCGGGACAACAGCATGAAACGATCGGCGTTATCAGGCCAGGAAACACTCTGCTCATCGTGATACGGGTTACCCGGACGTGCAGAAAACAGCGGATGATCCAGCAACCAGACAAGCACGCTCGTGCCTGGCAAGCGCATTACCAGAATGCGCACCACAGTGCCGCCCAGGTCCAGTTCGGCAGCAATGTCCGGCGCAACATCCAGATCTGCCAGTAAATCCGCGTAAGCCGGCAGCAGCAGGCGCACATCCAACCCTTTTTGCCGCAGCACTTCCGGCAGGGTGCCGGCAACATCTGCCAGACCACCGGTTTTGACCAGGGGATACACCTCACTTGCGACAAACAACAGCTTCGTCATGAGACTCAACTCACCCCGCCAAGTTTTAGCACCAAAGCCCCCAATGGCGGCAGCGTCAGCGATAGCGAATTATCGTGCCCCATCCAGAACACCGGGTCACTGTGAAGGCCGGGTTCGTTGCCAGTATCACTACCACCATAGAAGCGTGAATCACTGTTTAGCACTTCCGTGTAAACACCCGGGCGCGGGACTCCGATACGATAATGGCGACGTATCACCGGGGTAAAGTTCAACACCACCACATGAAAATCAGCGCCGTCCCAACGCAGATAACTCAGTACCGACTGGGTAGCATCGTGGCAATCGATCCATTCAAAACCGGCGGCGCTGAACTGACCGCGATACAGACTGGGTTCCTTTCGATACAGGCGATTAAGATCGCCCACTAGCTGATGCAAGCCCTTGTGAGGCTCTTTCTCCAGCAGATCCCAGGTCAGTTGTCCCTGGTGACGCCATTCCCCGGGCTCTCCGAATTCACAACCCATGAACAACAATTTAGCGCCAGGGTAGGTATACATATACGTGTACAAAAGGCGCAAATTGGCAAACTTCTGCCAGTCATCACCCGACATTTTGCCAAGCATGGAGTACTTGCCATGTACCACTTCATCGTGGGAAAAAGGCAATAGGAAGTTCTCTGAGAAGGCATACATCAAGCCAAAAGTAAGCTGGTCGTGATGGTATTGCCGGTAGATGGACTCCTGGGAAAAATAATTCAGCGTGTCGTGCATCCAACCCATATTCCACTTCATGGAAAAACCCAGGCCGCCAACCCAGGTGGGACGCGTTACCTGGGGCCAGGCGGTAGATTCTTCGGCAATAGTCAGCGTGCCAGGATGACGGCCGTGGGTCAGCGTGTTGAGTTCACGCAGGAAATCGATGGCTTCCAGGTTTTCCCTACCGCCATAGCGATTGGGTTCCCACTCGCCGGGTTCACGCGAATAGTCCAGGTACAGCATGGACGCCACAGCATCAACACGCAGACCGTCCAGGTGAAATTCCTCTAACCAGTAATTGGCACTGGCCAGCAGGAAGTTCTTCACCTCATTGCGCCCATAATTAAATATCAGGGTGCCCCACTCAGTGTGCTCGCCGCGGCGCGGATCGGCGTGCTCATACAAGGCCGTGCCGTCAAAGCGCGCCAGGGCATGAGCGTCGCGGGGGAAGTGGGCTGGCACCCAGTCCAGGATAACGCCAATCTCATGTTGGTGTAGCAGGTCGATAAAATAGCGAAAATCATCAGGGCTGCCGAAGCGCTGGGACGGCGCAAAATAGCCGGTGGTCTGGTAACCCCAGGAATCATCCAGCGGATGCTCCATGATGGGCAACAGTTCCACATGGGTAAAACCCAGTTGCTTTACGTAGTCAACCAACTGGGCGGCCATATCCCGGAAATTCAGGAAACCACCGTCCTCTTCGCGCCGCCATGAACTGGGATGAAACTCGTAGATGGAAATAGGCGCATGCTGCCAATCCCAGTGCGCGCGCTGCCCCATCCACTGTTGATCGGACCATGCAAATTCTGCAGGTGAGCACACGATGGCAGCGGTGGCTGGTCGCATTTCAAAGCGGTTGCCGTAGGGATCGGTCTTCAGGCGTAGCCTGCCCTTGGCATCGCAAAGTTCAAACTTGTATTTTTCCCCGGCATCCAGGCCCGGTACGAACAGCTCCCAAACACCACTGAGGCCCCTGGCCCGCATCGGATGGCTCAAACCATGCCATTGGTTGAAATCACCGACCACGCTAATGCGCAGTGCGTTTGGCGCCCAGGTGGCGAAGCGCACGCCTTTAACGCCTTCATGTTCACAGCAATGTGCACCGAGAATACGGTAGATGTGTTCGTGCTTGCCCTCTGCGAACAGGTGCAGGTCGAGGTCACCAATCGTGGGGCCAAAGCGATAGGGGTCCTCCTGCTGCTGCCAATCGCCCTGCTTTGACCGCCAGCGCAGCTGGTATTCCGGCATCGTTTTTTGCGCTGCCTTAAAGGTGAAAAAATCCGTATCAGGCTGGCGCTCCATGGGCCACTGCTTAGCACCGATAACGACCTGGGCCTCAGCGGCTCCGGGCAAAAACGCCCGCACACACCATCGCTTGCTCTGCTGGTGGCAACCGAGCACGTCAAATGGATCGTGATGGCGCCCCGCAAGTATGCGATGAATGCTATCTTTCAATAATTGTTGGGCTGATACTGACTTCATTCACTTTCTACTGATTTATATCAAACACAAAAACAGGACATTTCCGCACTTATTGTCCACAATTAAGCTTCGCACATTGGGCACAAAGTAACTTGATAGTAATCAAATAAACCCAAGCTAACCAGTTCACAGATCAATGAATTAACCATGAGCAACCAGGAATCAGCCCGCTACGTCAGCCGCCTAACACGCAATACCCTCGCGCTGGTATTGGCCGGTGGCCGTGGCTCGCGCTTAAAACAGCTGACCATGTGGCGCGCCAAACCGGCGGTACCCTTTGGCGGAAAATTCCGGATTATCGATTTCCCGCTGTCCAATTGTGTGAACTCCGGTATCCGTCAGGTGGGTATACTCACCCAGTACAAAGCACACAGCCTGATACAACATGTGCAACGGGGCTGGGGTTTTATGCGTGGCGAACTCGGAGAGTTCGTGGAACTCCTGCCCGCGCAGCAGCGACTGGAAACCTCCTGGTATATGGGTACGGCAGACGCGATCTACCAAAACATTGACATCATTCGCACACACAACCCGGAATTTGTACTGATTTTAGCGGGAGACCACGTCTACAAAATGGATTATGGCACCATGCTGGCAGCGCACGTAGAAGCTGAGGCCGACATTACCGTGGGCTGCATAGAAGTGCCGCTGGAACAGGCTCAAGGCTTTGGGGTCATGGCAGTGGACGAACACCATCGTATTATCGAATTCACTGAAAAACCGGACAACCCCGCGCCTATGCCGGGCAGCGCAGACCAGGCACTGGCCTCTATGGGGATTTATATATTCCGCACCGAGGTGTTAATTGAGGAGCTGTTACGCGATGCGGACACGCCCGATTCTGGCCGCGATTTTGGCGGCGATATTATCCCGGACGTCATCAATCGACGCCGTGTAACCGCTTTTCCTTTTCGTAAGGACCCCAGTGGCAGGCCCGCCTACTGGCGAGATGTGGGCACTATAGACGCCTTCTGGGAAGCAAACCTGGAATTAATCGAGGTCAGCCCTGAACTCAATTTGTATGACCGGCACTGGCCGATCTGGACGCACCTGGACCAGGTGCCACCGGCCAAGTTCGTGTTCGATGACCAGGGCCGCCGGGGCATGGCCGTGGATTCCATGGTCGCCGGGGGCTGCATTGTATCGGGCTCCTATGTGCGTCACTCTTTACTGTTTCGTAATGTAGACATCCATTCCTACTCGCGCATAGAGGATTCTGTGGTCTTCCCCCAGGTGGAAATTGGCCGACATTGTGTGATTAAAAAAGCGGTAATCGACAAAGGTTGTATTATTCCACCGCACACCACCATCGGCCTCAATGCTAAGGAAGATGCGGCACGCTTCCATATATCCGAGGGAGGCGTGGTCCTGATTACACCGGAAATGCTGGGACAGAGGTTGCACTATGCCCGATAAAAAGCCCATGAGCGTGGTGCTGTTGTGGCACATGCACCAACCAGAGTACCGCGACACCCGCACCGGTGCTGTGCACCTGCCCTGGACTTACCTGCACGCGATTAAAGACTACGTCGACATGGCCGCGCATCTGGAAGCTGTGCCTGAGGCCAGGGCGGTGGTTAATTTTGCGCCGATACTGCTGGAGCAAATTGAAGATTACGTCGAGCAAATTACCGCCTACCTGGAAGGCCATGGCGCCATCAAGGACCAGATACTGGCCGAACTGGCCGAGCCTGCGCTGCCAGGCAATGAACAGAGTCGATTGCGTCTGATGCAGGACTGTTTGCGCGCCAACAAAGAACGCATGATTGACCGCTTTGAGCCCTACAAACGTCTGGCAACCATGGCCGAGTGGTACGAAGTGCATCCGCAAAGCCTGATCTACGCCTCCAATCAATTTCTCGCCGACCTGTTGGTCTGGTACCACCTCAGCTGGATGGGGGAGTCAGTGCAGCGCAGTGACCCTCGCATCGCCAGACTGCAGGAAAAAGCGGTTAATTTCACCCTGCACGAACGTCGCGAGTTGCTACACATAATCCTGGAGCAAATGCGCTCCCTGGTACCGCGTTATCGGGCATTGGCCAAGAATGGCCAGGTGGAACTGTGCATGAGCCCCTACGCGCACCCTATTGTGCCCCTGTTACTGGACCTCAACTCCGCCAAAGAAGCCATGCCCGAGGTACACCTGCCGGTAACCACCGAGTACCCCGGCGGCGCGGCTCGAGCACAGTGGCACCTGGATCACGGATTAGCGACGTTTGAGCGCGTCTTCGGCCATAAGCCCGCGGGAATATGGCCATCGGAAGGTGGCGTAAGTCAGCAGGCGCTGAAGTTATTCGCCGATAACGACTTTCGCTGGGTCGCCAGCGGCGGCAGTGTATTACGCAACAGCCATGACTCCCACAGCGAATCCTGTAGCCACCGCGTCTATCGCTTCGGCGAGGTTCCAATAGATTGTTTTTTTCGCGATGACGGCCTGTCCGACCTGATCGGGTTCAGCTATTCGGACTGGCACGCCGAAGACGCTGTGGCCAACCTGTTGGGGCACATGGAAAACATCGCCGAGCTGTGTCCGGACCGGGACGACTGCCTGATCTCCATTATCCTGGACGGCGAGAACGCCTGGGAATACTTCCCGGAAAACGGCTACCACTTTCTCAACCATCTCTACCAGAGCCTGGCCGACCACCCACTCCTGCAGTTGACCACCTTCGAGCAATTTCAGGCGGAGAACTCACCGCAACCGGCCCAGGAAGATCAATTGGTAGCCGGCAGCTGGGTGTACGGTACATTTTCCACCTGGATAGGGGACCCCGAGAAGAACCGCGCCTGGGAAATACTGGTCGCGGCAAAGCACACATTTGATCAACAACTCGCCACCGGGAATTTGACGCCACAGGAGATAGCGGATGCAGAAAGACAACTGGCTATCTGTGAAGGTTCCGATTGGTTCTGGTGGTTTGGTGACTACAATCCATCCGCCACGGTAGGCCAGTTTGACCAGCTCTACCGCATGCACCTGGCCAACCTTTACCAGATGTTGAATGTCGAAGCACCGGCCTATCTTTCCGAAGTGATTTCCCGTGGTGGCGGCAAACCGAGTCGCGGTGGCGTTATGCGGCATCACCACGAGAGCGGCGAGTAACAACGTATGAAAACCCTCCTGGCCCAGCGCAGGGCCGGCGTATTGTTACACCCCAGCAGCTTGCCCAGTGCCGGTTACACCGGTGATTTTGGCGCCGATGCCCGACGTTTCATCGACCTGATTGCCGCAGCGGGACTACAAATTTGGCAAGTGCTACCACTGGGACCCACCCACTCGGACCTGTGCCCCTATCAATCGTTCTCGGTTCATGCGGGCAACCCGGACCTGATAGACCTGCAGTGGCTGGTGGACCAGGACTGGCTCACCCAGGAACAGGCTGACATTGGCCAGATAACGCCGCAGCGCAAACGCCTGGCCCTCGACCAGGCCAGTGCCGCGTTCTTTGAGCAAGTAGCCACTGCCGTGGCCTCTCCAATGATCGCAGCCTACACCAGCTTTCTGCGAGAAACGGAGTTCTGGCTGGAAGATTATGTACGCTTCCAGGCTTTTCGGGATGCCCAGATGCACCAACCCTGGACGGCCTGGCCGCTCGGTCTGCGCGATTGCGAACCCACGGCCTGTAATACTCGTGCCGGGGAACTGGCCAGTAAGCTAAGTCAATTGCGCTTTCGTCAGTTTGTGTTTCACTGCCAGTGGCGTGAGCTGCGCCAGTACGCCAATGCACACGACATCCTGCTCTTTGGGGATATGCCAATTTACGTGCACCAGGAAAGTGCCGATGTGTGGGCCCACCAGAGTTTGTTTAACCTCGACGAAACCGGTCATCCCGTAACGGTAACCGGCGTGCCGCCGGATTATTTTTCCGCCGAAGGGCAACTCTGGGGCAACCCCCAGTACAACTGGCAATTAATGCGCGATAGTGGCTTCGCCTGGTGGCTACAACGTTTTGACTCGGCTGCACAGCAGTTTGATATCGCCCGAGTCGATCATTTTCGCGCACTTGAGGCCTATTGGGAGATTCCGGCCAGCGCCACCTCCGCCAAGCAAGGGAAATGGGTGCACGCCCCGGGCAGAGAGCTGCTGAGCGCGGTGCGCGAGAACTACCCGGACCTGTGTCTGGTCGCTGAGAATCTCGGAACTATTAGCGCCGAGGTTGAAACCCTGCGCCACGACTTTGCGCTGCCTGGCATGGTAATTCTGCAATTTGCCTTTGACGGTAACCCTGACAACCCCTACCTCAGCCACCAACATGCCCGCGGCGATATTGTTTATACCGGCACCCATGACAACAACACTACATTGGGCTGGTTTGAGAGTCTCCCCGACCACACACGAGACACAGTCTATCGTTATTTCAACAACCCGCCCGTCGCTATGCCGTGGATGCTGATCGAACAGGCCATGGCCTCGCCGGCCAATACCGCCGTCGTCCCCTGGCAGGATTTCCTGGGCCTGGGTGGCGCGCACCGCATGAATACTCCGGGCACCACTGTGGGGAACTGGATGTGGCGCTTTAAGTGGGAACAGATCCCAGCAGGTCTGACCGGGCAGATCAGACACGCACTGACGACATATGACAGGCTGCCACCGGTTAAAGGCCACGCTACACCGTAGCCTGGGGCCCGGGTGTTCATATTTTGTAACCCTGAATAAAAGTATACAGATGTATACTTTTAAAAAACTTGTTACCATAGCGTCTTTAGTCACTAGCCACACCGCAACGGGCAAGCGCCTGCATTGTTGTGTTCAGGAGATAGCCATGGCCGAGGCAGCCCAGAATTTGCCCCCGATCGAAGAACTGTTCAACCCCAATTCAGAAGCCTATATGCTGGATCCAATACCCCAGTGCCTGGCGCTGGCCCAGCGCGGCCCCCTGGTGTGGTATGAACCCTGGCAGGCGTGGATCATGACGCGCATGCCGGACATCATGGCCTGCTGGAAAGAGGAACCGTTGTCCTCTGACTTCTATGATTGGGAGTTCGCCCCTGCGCGCCCTCCCGAAGACCAGTGGAGTAATTTTGAACGCGCCATGATAGGCCACAGCCTGCTGGCGGATCACGACCATCACCGCCTGGTGCGCCGGGTCACAGCACCTGCCTTTTCCCGCAACGTGGTAGACGCCATCCAGCGCAAGATTGAGCCGGAGGTAAAAAAACTGTTTGATCAACTTGGTGAGCCGGAAACCTTCGACTACATCGACAAGATCGCCTACCACATCCCCTTTATTTCCATCACCCGCATGGTGGGCATACCCGAGAAGTACTGGCCTGATATCAAGCAGGTGATTCTGACCTTCACGGAGACCTGGAACCCCACTATTTCTGATGAGCAGCGTGAAAGTGCACGCCAGGACAGCAACCGTGCAATCGATATCATCAAGGAAGTTATCGCCGAGCGACGCTCCGCCCCGGTGCAGGATGACTTCCTGAGTACCCTGCTGCGTATAGAACAGGAAAATGAAGGCTTCGAAGAGGGGGATATCATTACCCTGATCCTTGCCCTGATCGGCGCCGGCGCCGATACCACCCTGGTCGCCCAGCAGTGGTCTGTCTACGCCCTGCTCAAGCACCCGGAGCAGGTGACCAAAGCCCTAGCGACACCGGAGACCTTCTCCAATGCCTTCAGCGAAATCAACCGCTGGGGTACGTCATCCAAAATGGGCTTTGCACGCTACGCGCCAAGGGACATGGAGATCCTTGGACAACAGGTTCGCAAAGGTCAGATGGTGCTGATGATGTCGCACCTGAAAGACCACGATCCCGAGTACTACGACCAGCCCGAAATCTTCGACGTGGAGCGCGTGTTTAATCCAGATGTCCTGTTTGGCTATGGTCCCCGCTTTTGTATCGGTGCGGCTCTGGCCAAGCGCCAGCTGTACCTGACTATCTCCGAGCTGTTCAAACGCTTCCCCAACGTAGAACTGGCAGAAGAACCGCAACGCGATGCCACTGATCACAATGCCGTGGTTTTCAAGCAACTGCTGCTTAAGACGAATTGCAGCTGATGCTGTAAGCCGATTTAATCGCCGCCAATCGGCGGCGGGTTTCTCTGCCATCGGGTGTGGGGTGCGATAGTGCGCGGGCCGCTGAAACGATGACCTTTGCTCTGTAAACTGCAATACTAGGCAGGTAATCGCGTTGGGAGCCCACCATGAAATGTCACTTTTTGTTGACCGCTTTATTAGCACTGTCATCGGCAAGCCAGGCCGGCACGCTGGTGGTGAAAAATACCCAGGGCGAACCCCTGGGCCAGGTAATGATCACCCGCACCGTCACCAACGAACCCGCCGCAGATCTCAGCGATGACGGTTACACGCCCAATGGCGTCACCAACACAGCGGCCGCAGTGCTTACCCGTTTCAGCAATGCAAACGGCGTGGTCAGTTTTGACGAAGCCGCAGAAGCAGTGCGCTACCGCGCCCGTGCCCAGGGTTATGTAGACGCGTATTTCACCGACTTTCCCGCGGAACTTACGCTACAGGCAATGACGCCAGAGCAGCACATTGCCAGCTACCCTTCCAATGTCTGGCTGTCACAACTGAGCTTTGGCGGCGACCAGGAACTGAAGAAAACTTTCCAGCTCAATTGTGCTTTCTGCCACCAGCAGGCCTCGCCCTTTATGCGTAACGAGCGCACCGAGGAACAATGGATCAGCGTGATCGAGCGTATGAACACCTACGGCGCGCGCTTGCCCGACGATGATCACCAGCGTGTGGCAGCGCTACTGCAAAAAGAGTACCGGGAGCTACGGGAAAACCCGCAGCAGGTCCCGCTGCCGCGCGAGTGGGAAGCACACCTGTCAGGTATTGAAATGACCGAGTGGCCCATCGGTGACGGCTTCTCCCAGATGCATGATTTTTTGCTGCATCCCAACGGTTACATTTATATCGGCGACAATCTGTTCGACCGCATCTATGAACTGGACCCGGACACCGGCGCTTACACCGTGTACAAGGTTCCTCACGATGAGGACGCACGATTGGGTGGCATCATGGGCAACCGATTCAAGGTGTTCCCAAAAATGTATAACTACCAGGGCGTGCATTCCTTCGCTTACTCCAAAAAAGACGGCAACATATTTATCACCCCATCGATGCAACAAAGCCTGCTGGAGTTTGATGTAGCAACCAAAAAATTCATTATCCATGAGATGCCCGAAGGATTTTATCCGCACACCATTCGCACCGACGAGCAGGACCGTGTGTGGTTCACCATGGCTATATCCTCGCAGGTTGCCATGTTCGACCGCAGCAACAACAGCTTTAAAATGTACGACCTGCCAGCCCGCGGGTTTATGGAATGGTTGATCATTAAATCCCTGCCGCTGATGTTCGCCATCGATCCGGATAACCGCCCCACGCCCTCCCCCGACCGTGAGTCCACTGGTCTGCCCATGCCTTACGGCATTGATGTTGCCCCTGACGGTATGGTGTGGGTGGCACGTTTGTATGCCAATGACCTGGCCAAAATAGATCCGGTCACTGACGAGATCACCATGATTGACTTCCCGTATAACGGGCCCCGGCGCCTGCGCATAGACGCCGACGGCAACCTGTGGATTGTGGCTTTCCAGGACTCCCTGTTAGTGCAATACAATCCCAAAACCGGCGTCTTCAGCGACTATGCATTACCGGTTATCAACGAGGTACCTTACGCCCTCAACGTTGATCGGCAGCGCGGTGTGGTGTGGGTCAATGGCAATCAGTCTGACACTATTCTGAGCTTTGATATCGCCACCGAGAGCTGGAAGGTCTACCCCATGCCCAGACAGCGCTTCTTCACCCGCGACATAGAAATCGCGGAAGAAGACGGCGCTGCCTACACGACCAATTCGCACTTTCCCACCTGGCAGTCCGAAGGCGGTATACCCACCCTGCTGCGCATAACGCCACTGGCGGAGTGAAATGAACGCCTCCTTGTCACTGACCGGGGTCTATGCAACGGCGGGCCTGCTGACCCTGTTTACTGGCACAGCCGCCGCTGAAGACCAGGGTTGGCAGTACTACGGCGGCGACCAGGGCGGACGCCATTACTCCACTGCTGCGCAGATCGACACGAAGAATGTCGCGGACCTGGCAGTCGCCTGGATATCGCGCAGCGGCGACATGGACACCTACGGCCAGGAGATGGCCAACACCTCTACCCAGAGCACGCCCATTTTACTGCCTGCCGCCGCCGGAGAGTCTCTGGTGTACTGCACGCCGTTCAACCGGGTTATCGCCCTGGATCCTGCTACCGGTGAAAAACGCTGGGAGTTTGAGCCAGATATAGACCGGCGCGGCGATCGGCCATTTCGCTGCCGTGGCGTGAGCTATGCGCTGGAAGCCGGCGTCGCTGCGGGGCAGCAATGCCGCCATCGTCTGTACATGGGCACCCACGATCGCAAACTATGGGCTATCGACGCGACCAGCGGTAAACCCTGCCAGGACTTTGGCGAGGCCGGTAAAGCGCTGCTCTACGGTGAACAAGGTTATGTGCCGGGGGATGTGAGCAACTCCTCCGCCCCGGTGGTCGCCAATGGCGTCGTGGTGATAGGCTCTACCGTCATCGACTTTGTCAGGTCCCATACACCGCGCGGCACGGTAAACGCTTTTGACAGCTTCAGCGGTGCGCCCTTGTGGCAGTTCGACCCATTGCAGGGCTACCCCGACAGCGGCAGCGCCAATGTGTGGGCGCCCATGTCGGTTGATGAAGAACAAGGTCTTTTGTATCTGCCTACCAGCGCCGCTTCGCCGGATTACTACGGCGTAGACCGCAAGGGTGACGGGTTATATGCCAACAGCATCGTCGCTGTAGACCTGCAAACAGGTGACATACGCTGGCACTTTCAACATGTTCGCCACGACCTGTGGGATTACGACACCCCGGCGCAGCCCATACTTTTTCAGTGGAACAAAAAAGGGAAGAGTGTTCCAGCGCTGGCGCAATTGACCAAGCAGGGTTTTGTATTTGTGCTCAATCGGCTGACCGGCGAATCCCTGTGGGAAATTACCGAGCAACCGGTGCCACCGTCACAGATCGCTGGAGAACAACCTGCCGCCACGCAGCCCAAACCCATGGCGCCACCGCAATTACTCAATCCCTTCCTGATGCCCTCCGACGCATGGGGCCTAACGCCCTGGGACCGGGGCAAATGTCGCGACCAGTTAGCGACCCTGCACAACCTGGGTTTATTCACACCGATCAGTGAGCAACTGACCTTAATGTACCCGGGCAGTCTCGGCGGCCCCAACTGGGGTGGCGGTGCGCTACTGGGCGACTCCGGCATTCTACTGACCAATATCAACAATGTGGCCTTCACCGGGCGCCTGATCCCCACGCCAAAAAATATTGATCCGGAAACAAAAAAGCGTGATCACCCCGCACAGGGGCACCGCATGCAGGTCACGATGGACGGCACACCCTACAACATAGAAATCGGCAGCCTGCAGTCGCCGCTGGGTATTCCCTGCAACGCGCCACCCTGGGGTAAGCTGGTAGCAATCGATTTACAAGGCGGCACCATACTGTGGGAAACCGCCCTGGGCTCTGTACACGAAATGGGGCCGGTAACAGCGCCCTTCCATATTGAATGGGGTACGCCCAACCTGGGCGGTGGCATAGCGACCGCTGGCGGCCTGTTTTTTATTGGCGCTACCATGGATCGGCAGATTCGCGCTTTTGATGTCACTAACGGCGAAACGCTATGGCAATACACCTTGCCGGTGGACGCTACCGCCACGCCCATGACCTATGAATACCGCGGACGGCAGTATGTTGTTATCAATGCCGGTGGACACCATATGTTCCAGCGCGGCAGCGGTGACTACCTTTACGCCTTCGCCCTGCCGCAACAATAGCGGCTAAAATAGAAAAACAGGAACACGCGCATGAAGAAAATTCTGGCTACTCTCGCTATCTTCGTTCTGGGAGTGGCCATATTCATCGGTGGCTGGATACTGCTAAGCGACTCCCCGATGAAAACCCTGGAGTCCCTGGCCATTCGCCACGCCGATAAACTGCCACTGGCCTACCTGGGAGAAAAGGTGTTCGACAAGAACTGCGCCTCCTGCCACGATCATCCGGAGACGCATGCGCCGTCCCGAGAGGCACTGTCTGGCTTTTCCAAGGAAACAATATTAATCGCCCTGGAGTTCGGCAAGATGCAGCCCATGGCGGCTCATTTGAGCAAGCAGGAACGGGGCCTCGCTGCTATCTACCTGGCGGGCTCTGCACCGGTGGATGACTGGATTGATGACAACCGTTGCCATGCGCCGGCCAGTGCAGACGGCACCGAGTACGTCAGTAACTGGGGACTGGGTTCACACAACCAACGCTTTGTGCCACAGGAACTGGCCGGCATCAACCGCGACAATGTAGGCAGCCTGGAATTGGCCTGGGCCCTGGCATTTCCCAAAGTGACTGATATGCGCTCACAGCCTGCGATTATCGGCGACACCCTGTATTTCGGCGACAAGACCGGCAAGCTGTATGCCATAGATCGCAAGACCGGCTGTATTCGCGCCAACAACGAAGTCCTGAGCGGTATTCGCTCCGCTATTACCGTCGCGACGCTGAACAACGGCAAAAAGCTGCTGGTTTTTGCTGACTCGATGGCCTCCATTTTTGCGGTAGACCCGGACACCCTGGACATCGTGTGGCAGGAGGCGGCGAGAATTTACGAGACGTCGATTATTACCGGCTCCATCAGCTACCATGACGACCGCTTGTTTATACCGGTGTCTTCCTATGAGGTTGCCGTATCTGGCAGCCCCACCCATGTCTGTTGTAAATCACATGGCGGCGTTATCGCCCTGGACGCCAGCAATGGCAAGCGCTTATGGCAGTGGCACGGCACTCCCGACGCTACCGTACAGGGACAGAACGCCAACGGCATGGACTTGTACGGCCCCTCAGGCGTAAGCGTCTGGAGCACGCCCGCGGTCGATGCCAGGCGCAACCGCATTTATGTGGGCACCGGCGAAAACCTGTCCCACCCGGCCACCGACACCTCAGACGCCATCGTCGCCCTGGACATGGACAGCGGTGAATTGGCCTGGCGCTTCCAGGCTATCCCTGACGACGTGTGGAACGCAGCCTGCCTCAATGGCGGCGCTAATTGCCCGGATAATCCCGGTGGTGATTTTGACTTTGGCGCATCGGTTATCATCGCCCAGTTGCCAGGCGGTGCAGACGTGCTGCTGGCCGGGCAGAAATCCGGAGATGTATTTGCGCTGGACCCGGATACTTCCAGCACTGACGGAACACTGTTGTGGAGCAAGCGCATCAGTAACGCCGCGATAGGACCCCACCTGGAACAGACCACCACCAACGGCGGTGTGCATTGGGGCATGGCCCTGTCTGGTGAGCGACTCCTTGTCGCCGCATCGGATCCCGAGAGGAAGCGAGCGGAATATATTCCCAACCCGGGCATCCACGCGCTGAATCTCACCGACGGCGCAGTGCTGTGGAACCATCCGGTGGAGCGCGGCTGCTTCATCGCCGAGGCCAATAAACCGATGGTTGGCCTGCAAAATATGCGCGCCGGCAAGAAGACGGATTTACAGGAACAGTACCGTTGCTCGTTCTACTACGGTTTGTCAGCAGCGATAACCGCGACGCCCGAGATCGCCTTCAGTGCCGGACTGGACGGCAAGGTGCGCGCCTTCGATATCGCCAGTGGAGAGATTCTCTGGCAAACCGAAACCGCCAAACCCTTTACTACGACTAATGGAGTGACCGGTCATGGCGGCGCGATTGATGTTGGCGGACAGGTAGTGGCCGATGGATGGCTTTACGTGCAGTCTGGCTACTCCATGTTCGGCCAACTGCCAGGCAATGTATTGCTGGCCTATAAGGTGCCGCATCCGGGTGACCCGCTTTAGCCAATGGTCTAAACTGCTGTTGCCGGCAAATGACGCTATTCAAACACTCGCTGGCATAAACCCAAGATACGCAATCAGACAAGCCCTCAGGGAGCCAGCTATGGATCAACCAAAACGTGCAGCAGACACACCATTCGGCGTAGATGTAGAAGCCGGCAAAGCCTATTTCTGGTGCGCCTGCGGCCTCAGCGCCAGCCAGCCCTTTTGCGACGGCTCGCACA
>JBALVO010000029.1:15041-34286 GCA_036961445.1 Halioglobus sp. | reverse complement strand
CGACCTCTGAGCGGCGCATGGACAGGGGTTTGCACCAGTCCTTGAAGGTGACTTCTCGGCGCAGATTAGTCTGCGCCGACAGCGGGATCTGGCTGCGATAGCTATGGCCCAGGCCCAGGGTGAGAGCATCCTCTACGGTGGCCTGGGCTTTGGTGCTCATCCAGATGCTCCACAGCAGGCCTGTCCAGGTGATGGCCAGCACCAACATGGCGAAACTACCCAGGCCAGAATCCAGGGCGCCGCCCAAGGACAATAACCAGGCCAGCAGCGCCTGTATTGGCAACCATAGCCAGGCCAGCTCAGTGGCCAGCAGGGCTGTACCAAACATGGCCCAGGGGGCATCTTTGCGCGATACTGAACGCGGTGAGAACACCATCACCATGGAAGTGAGATTAAATAGAGCCAGAGCAGCTAGCAGCCAATCCATAACAGTTCACCATCGGTTAATTTGGATAACGGTAGCTGACGCATTTGCACAGCGCGGCCACCGCCGGTGTGGAATGTACACAAGCTACAGCCGTTTTGTCCAAGGCAATTTGGACGGACAGACAGGTGGCCGAACAAATTTTGAACAACCGGGGCTGCAAGCTGTATAATCGCGCCCCCAAAGATGGCGTGCAACCCGTGTGCGTCTGCCACCAGAGGCCAGCAACAGTGGAGTACCGGCAACAATTTGATGTGATCGTAATCGGCGGCGGCCATGCCGGTACCGAGGCCTGCCTTGCCGCCGCGCGGATGGGCTGCCGCACCCTGTTGCTCACTCACAGTATCGATACCCTGGGCCAGATGTCCTGTAATCCGGCTATCGGCGGTATAGGCAAGAGCCACCTGGTCAAAGAAGTGGATGCTCTGGGTGGGGCGATGGCTCGCGCTACAGACCGTGCCGGTATCCAGTTCCGTGTGCTCAACTCGCGTAAGGGGCCCGCCGTGCGCGCCACCCGTGTCCAGGCGGACAGGGTGCTGTATAAAAATGCTATCCGGGAAATTCTGGAATCGCAGCCTAATTTGTCCATCTTCCAGCAACCGGTAGACGACCTGTTGATCGAAAATGGTCAGGTGGCCGGGGCGATCACCCAGATGGGCCTTGTTTTTCGGGCGCCGCGGGTAGTGCTCACTACTGGAACATTCCTGGGTGGCAAGCTGCATATTGGCCTGGAGAACAGTGCCGGTGGCCGGGCCGGTGATCCACCATCGATTGCCCTGGCTCAGCGCCTGCGGGAACTGCCTTTTCGGGTCGAGCGCCTGAAGACGGGTACGCCACCGCGTATAGACGCACACAGTGTTGACTTCACTGACCTCCAGGAGCAATGGGGCGACACGCCCGAGCCGGTCATGTCTTTTTTGGGTAGCGTCCAGGAGCACCCGCAGCAGCGCTGCTGCTGGGTTACGTATACCAACGAGCAGACCCACGATATCATCCGCGGCGGACTGGACCGGTCCCCGTTGTTTTCCGGGGTGATCGAAGGCGTGGGACCACGCTATTGTCCCAGCATCGAGGACAAGATCCACCGCTTTGCCGACAAGAATTCCCACCAGATATTTATTGAGCCAGAGGGACTGAATACCAGCGAGCTGTATCCTAACGGCATATCTACCAGCCTGCCTTTTGATATACAGGTTGACCTGGTGCGCTCCATCAAGGGTTTCGAAAATGCCCACATTACCCGTCCGGGTTACGCAATAGAGTACGATTTCTTCGACCCGCGGGATCTGAGCTCTGCACTGGAGACCAAGGCTATACCGGGGCTTTATTTTGCGGGGCAGATCAATGGCACCACCGGTTATGAGGAAGCGGCGGCACAGGGATTACTGGCTGGCCTCAACGCGGCACTGGCCGTGCGCGGTGAGCAGCCATGGTGTCCACGCCGTGATGAGGCCTATATCGGTGTGTTAGTGGATGACCTGATTACTATGGGCACGCTGGAACCCTATCGCATGTTCACCTCCCGAGCGGAATATCGGTTATTGCTGCGTGAAGATAATGCCGACCTGCGCCTGACCGAGAGGGGGCGCACGCTTGGCCTGGTAGATGATGTCCGCTGGCAGCGTTTTGCCAGTAAACGCGAGGCAATCGAGCGCGAAACCGGCCGCTTGGGCTCCACCTGGGTTCATCCGGGCACACCGGAAGCCGAAGAACTGGCGCCTAAACTAAAAAATCCCATTACGCGGGAGTACTCGCTGGCTGAGCTGTTGAAGCGTCCCGAAGTCGAATATGCCGACGTAGCGGGCCTCAAGGGCGAACCTTGTACAGATTTGCAGGCAGCGGAACAGGTGGCGATACAAGCCAAGTATGCCGGCTATATAGATAGACAACAGGACGATATAGAGCGCCTGCGGCGTTATGAAAATACCCTGCTGCCAGCAGATCTGGATTATGCAACAGTGCCTGGTTTGTCCAATGAAGTGCGACAAAAGCTGGGTGAAACCCGGCCGGAAACACTGGCTCGGGCCGGGCGCATACCGGGTGTTACGGCCGCGGCTATTTCTTTGTTACTGATCTATTTGAAGAAACACGGCGCGTTGGCCCGCACGAATCAAGCAGGATCTGGCACGGCAGGATTGGCTCCCGATAACCAGCGCAAGCTCGCCTGAGTTGGATCGTCAACTCGCCAGCGCCCTGGAGCGAGGCTGTGCGGCATTGGGGCTGGTCCCCAGCGCGGCGCAATATGCCGGGCTGTTGAATTATCTGGACCTGCTTGCAAAGTGGAACAAAGCCTACAATCTCACTGCGGTGCGCGATATAGCGCAAATGGTACCCCGACACCTGCTCGATAGCCTGGCCATAGCGCCACACCTTGAAGGACAGCGCTTTATCGACGTGGGTACGGGCGCCGGGTTGCCGGGTATTCCCATGGCGATTATGTTCCCTGATCGGGAGTTTCACCTGCTGGACAGCAACGGCAAGAAGACTCGTTTTCTTTTTCAGGTGAAAACTACACTGGGCTTGGATAATATGGCAGTGCATCACGCTCGAGTGGAGTCTTTTCAGCCAGAGCGGCTTTATGACGTAGTGTTATCCAGGGCATTTGCTTCCTTAAAGGACATGGTAGAGGGTTGTCGGCACCTGTTGGATGGTGACGGTCGATTTCTGGCGATGAAAGGGGCATACCCGGCAGAGGAACTGGCCGCGGTGGGCCGGCAATGCGAATTAAAAGGGGCTTATCCGCTCGTGGTGCCGGGGCTTGCGGAGCAGCGACACCTGGTTGAAATGTTACTTCGTAGAGACATGATTTAATACCGCTGCGCAATTGGCAGTGCCAGACAGGATCAGGGACAAAACAGTGGCCAGAATTATCGCTATTGCGAATCAGAAAGGCGGGGTCGGTAAGACTACGACTTGCGTTAACCTGGCTGCTTCACTCGCAGCTATGAAGCAACGTGTCCTGTTGGTGGACCTCGACCCCCAGGGCAACGCAACCATGGGCAGTGGCATCGACAAACATGCGGTGCAGCGCAGTATTTATGATGTCCTGGTGCACCGGGCGCCGATAAACCTGGTGACGCAGCACACCGGGGAGAGTAATTTTGACGTGTTGCCCGCCAACAGCGATTTGACCGCCGCCGAAGTGGAGTTGCTGGAGGTTGAGCACCGCGAGCGGCGCCTGCGCACCGCGCTCAGCGAGGTAGCCGGAAGTTATGATTATGTGCTGATCGATTGCCCCCCCTCCCTGAACATGCTTACCCTCAACGCCCTGGTTGCTGCCAATGGTGTGATTATCGCCATGCAGTGTGAGTACTTCGCGCTGGAGGGGCTTTCGGCCCTGGTGGGTACTATCCAGAGCGTGGCACAGACCCTCAATACCAGTTTGCAGATAGAGGGCATACTGCGCACCATGTATGATCCTCGCAATAGCCTGACCAACGATGTGTCATCGCAATTGCACAGCCATTTTGGCGAGAAGGTTTACCGCACGGTGGTGCCGCGTAACGTGCGCCTGGCCGAGGCTCCGAGTCACGGTTTGCCGGCTATGTATTACGACAAATATTCCCGCGGGTCCAAAGCCTATATGGCCTTGGCCGGGGAAATTATCCGACGCGAGGAGAAGCTTGCTGCAGCGCAGCAGTCCGACAGCGCGCTGGTCACCCAGTAGAACGGAGAAATCGCATGTCTGCCAGGAAAAGGGGTTTGGGGCGAGGTCTGGACGCTTTGTTAGGTGCCAGTAACGCCAACCAGTCCAGTGATGCACAGCAACTATCTGCTGAAAACATAGCTGATACCCAAGATGCAGGCAGCGTGTTAAAGGAACTGCCGGTGGACCTTATCCAGCGCGGTAAATATCAGCCGCGCACGGATATTGACCCGGAGTCGTTGCAGGAGTTGGCAGATAGCATTAAAGCACAGGGCGTCATGCAGCCCATTGTGGTGCGGCCAATTGCCGACCGCAAGTACGAGATTATTGCCGGAGAGCGTCGTTGGCGGGCCGCCCAGCTGGCGGGTCTCGATAGTATTCCTGCGATGATCAGGGAGGTTTCAGATCAGACGGCTATAGCCATGGCGTTGATCGAGAATATCCAGCGCGAAGACCTCAATCCAATAGAAGAGGCGGCCTCACTGCAGCGCTTGCAACTAGAGTTCGAACTCACCCAGCAGGAAGTGGCTACAGCCGTGGGCAAGTCTCGCTCTACCGTGGCGAATCTATTGCGCCTGATGAGCCTGCGCGAAGATGTGCGCCGGCTGGTAGAGCATGGTGACCTGGAGATGGGTCATGCGCGGGCCCTGTTGGGGCTGGATGGCCTCGATCAGTCTCAGGCAGCACGCTCAGTCGTGGCCAAGGGTTTTTCCGTGCGGCAGACTGAGTCTCTGGTGCGCAACCTGTTGGCAAAACCGGACAAGCCCGAGCCGCAGCCAGCAATCGATCCGAATATAAGGCACTTGCAGGATGACTTATCACAGCGCCTGGGTGCTAAAGTCCGAATTCAGCACAGCACCAAGGGCAAAGGAAAACTGGTGTTGTCGTACAATAGTCTGGATGAATTAGACGGTATTTTGCGGCATATCAAGTAACCGTCGGGCACACGACATATAGATTCTTTTTATAGTATCACCACAAGATGCGGTAAAAACGGGCGAGGTAGTGTCGCTTTGCGATCATCTTGCTGCGCTGGTGTGGGCATTTGTGGGTATTTTTAAATCTTATACCCACCATAAGCCGGTTGAACCTGCCATTTAATCCCCCTATAATGCGGCCGCCCGAATCGAGGATAGAACCCGTGTGGTTAAAGGCAAGGGGAGTAGTAGGAGGCGCTGATGGCTGGCGCTGAAATTGCCCGTCCTCCGGTTCATCGCATTACCTTGGTGCAACTAGGATTGCTTGTTCTGCTCTGCCTTGTCCTGCTGGTCTCGGACAAAGTTATTGCTTATTCCGTGGGCAGCGGGGGCTTGATAGCGATTGTGCCGCAGGCGTACTTTGCGGCATTGGCCTTTAGATGGCGTGGCGCCAAATCAGCCAGCGCTATAGCAAAATCGAGCTATGCCGGAGAGATCGGCAAGTTTTTTTTAAGTATTGCCGGTTTTGCCGTGGTGTTTGCAACATTACGCCCGCTTGACGGCTTGGCAGTATTTGCTGGTTACCTGGCGATGCTTGTTATACAAATTATTGGAAGTTGGCTGTTACTGCGGTAGCGATCAGCGGGAATAGATAGACGCGAGAGTTTTGATACATGGCAGGCTCAACCCAGACTATTTCTGAATACATCGTCCATCACCTGACGAACCTGGCCTATGGCAAGCTGCCTGAGGGCTTTGTGCGCGAAGATGGCTCGGTGATTGGTGAAGGCGGCGCCTGGGTTATGGCCCACGGCGGCGGCGAGACTGCAGCAATGGGTTTCAATGCGATTCACATCGACTCCATGATCTGGTCCATTGGCTTGGGCGTGGTGTTTTGTTGGTTATTCCGCAGCGTTGCTAAAAAAGCCGAGGCGGGTGTCCCCAGTGGCATGGTCAACGCGCTGGAAATGATAGTCGAGTTTGTTGATAACACCGTACGTGATACTTTCCACGGACATAACAAAATGGTTGCACCGCTGGCCCTGACCATCTTTGTCTGGGTCTTCCTGATGAACCTTATGGATCTACTGCCAGTAGACTTGATCCCTTGGTTGCTCAGCTTCGCCGGAGTGCATTTCCAGAAAATTGTGCCTTCCACAGACCCCAATATTACTATGGGTATGGCACTGGGCATCTTTATCCTGATGCTGTACTACTCTATCAAGGTGAAGGGCTTCGGATTCGTCAGGGAACTGACCATGAACCCCTTTAACCATCCGCTGTTTATCCCCATAAACTTGTTTATGGAAGTGGTTGGCCTGCTTGCCAAGCCTTTTTCTCTCGGCCTGCGACTGTTCGGTAACATGTACGCCGGTGAGATGATTTTTATCCTGATTGCAGCTCTTTTCAGCGCCGGTGTGGCCTGGATGTTGCCTGCAGGCTTGTTGCAAGTTGGTTGGGCGATCTTCCACATCCTGGTGATTACCCTGCAAGCATTTATCTTCATGGTGCTGACGATTGTATATCTCAGTATGGCCCATGAGGATCACTGATTTACTTTAACTTTTAAGCTTTGCTTAATTTAACGCTAGGAGAAAAACATGCCTGAATTAATCTACGTTGCTGCCGCCATCATGATGGGTCTGGGTGGTCTGGGCGCCGCAATCGGTGTGGGCCTGCTGGGTGGCAAGTTGATCGAAGGATCTGCTCGTCAGCCTGAACTGGCACCGAAACTGCAGGTTACCTTCTTTCTGGGCGCTGGCCTGGTAGACGCGATCCCCATTATCGGTGTTGGTATCGCTATGTACCTGATCTTCGTTGTTGCAGGTTAATACAACAACCGACGGGAATGGGGCTGCCCTGAGCGCGGCCCTCAATAATCTGTGAGGAGCAAGGCGTGAATATTAATCTTACGCTTATCGGGCAGATGATCGCCTTTATCTGCTTTGTCATGTTTTGCATGAAGTATGTGTGGCCGCCTATTTTGGCTGCCATGGCAGAGCGCGAAAAGAAGATAGCTGATGGCTTGGCTGCCGCTGATCGCGCTAGTCATGACCTGGAATTGGCCAAAGAAAAGGCGGTAGAACGTCTTAAGGAAGCCAAGGAAGAGGCAGTGGTCATTATTGATGCCGCCAACAAACGCGGCACCCAATTGGTCGAAGAAGCTAAAGACGCAGCGGTGGTTGAAGCCGGTCGTGTCAAAGCCTCTGCCCAGGCCGAGATAGAACAGGAAACCAATCGCGCGCGGGAACACCTGCGTGGACAGGTTGCGGTACTGGCTCTGGCTGGTGCAGAAAAAATCCTGGGTGCCGAAATTGACCAGCAGGCACACGCCAAGCTGGTTAATGATCTGGCTGCAGAACTGTAACGCGAGGGAGCTATGGCTGAATTAAGCACACTAGCGCGACCCTATGCCAAGGCAGCGTTCGAGTACGCAAGAGACAGCAATGCGCTGTCTGCTTGGTCCGAGCAACTGGCTACGGCGGCGGCAGTAACAAGGGACAGCAGGATGGAAGCGGTTCTCAACGACCCGTCCCTGACTGCCGAGCAACAGGCACGCACCTTGGCTGATGTGTGTGGTGATGAGCTAAGCGCCCAGGTGAACAATTTTATTGCCATCCTGTCTGCCAACAAGCGATTGGCTCTGCTGCCCGAGATTCACGCTCTGTTTGCCCTTTATAAGGCCGACCAGGAGAAGTCAATCGACGTGGAAGTAGTGTCCGCGTTTGATCTGGCAGATGCGACCCGGGATAACTTGGCCGATGTATTGGGCAAGAAGCTTGAGCGTGAAGTGACAGTTCGCACATCCACCGACCAGAATATTCTGGGTGGCGTATTAATCAGGGCCGGCGATCTGGTGATCGATGGCTCCGTGCGCGGCAGGCTGAATAAGCTGGCCGAAGCACTGAATTCCTAGACTTATAGACTTAGGATTGAGGAACAGAGCATGCAGCAACTGAATCCATCTGAAATTAGCGAGATTATCAAGCAGCGCATCGACCAGCTCGACGTGTCTAGCGAAGCTCGTAACGAAGGTACCGTGGTATCAGTAACCGACGGTATTATTCGTATCCATGGTCTGGCCGACGTGATGTACGGTGAGATGATTGAATTTGACGGCGGCATCTACGGTATGGCGCTGAACCTGGAGCGCGACTCCGTGGGCGCTGTGATACTGGGCGACTACAAGGGCCTGGCGGAAGGTCAGTCCTGTCGTTGCACCGGTCGCATTCTGGAAGTGCCGGTAGGCCCGGAACTGCAGGGCCGTGTGGTTGACGGACTGGGTAACCCCATCGACGGTAAAGGTCCGGTTAACGCCGCCATGACTGACGCGTTGGAAAAAGTGGCGCCAGGCGTTATCGCCCGGCAGTCGGTTGACCAACCGGTACAAATTGGATTGAAAGCGATCGACGCCATGGTGCCTATCGGTCGTGGCCAGCGAGAGCTGATTATTGGTGACCGCCAGATCGGAAAAACCGCCATTGCGGTGGATGCCATCATTAACCAGAAAGGCTCTGGTATTAAGTGTATTTATGTCGCGATCGGGCAAAAGGCATCTTCTGTTGCTGCCGTTGTGCGCAAACTGGAAGAGCACGGTGCGATGGAGCACACTATTGTTGTTGCTGCCACCGCATCTGATCCTGCGGCCATGCAGTACCTGGCACCGTTTACCGGTTGCACCATGGGCGAGTACTACCGCGACCGCGGCCAGGACGCCTTGATTATCTATGATGACCTGACCAAGCAGGCCTGGGCGTATCGCCAGATATCCCTGTTGCTGCGTCGTCCCCCGGGTCGTGAAGCTTATCCTGGCGACGTGTTTTATTTGCACGCCCGCCTGCTGGAACGTGCCGCGCGCGTCAATGCAAAGTATGTTGAAGACTTCACCAATGGTGAGGTGAAAGGTCAGACGGGATCGCTGACCGCCCTGCCGGTCATTGAAACTCAGGCCGGCGATGTCTCTGCTTTTGTTCCGACCAACGTGATTTCTATCACTGACGGACAGATATTTTTGGAAGCGGACATGTTCAACGCGGGTGTGCGGCCGGCGATGAACGCGGGCATCTCGGTGTCTCGTGTGGGTGGTGCTGCCCAGACCAAGATTATAAAGAAACTGTCCGGCGGTATTCGTACGGCACTGGCGCAGTACCGCGAACTAGCGGCTTTCTCCCAGTTTGCTTCGGATCTGGACGATGCCACCAAGGCCCAGTTGGACCATGGCGTGCGGGTTACCGAACTGATGAAGCAAAAGCAGTACTCGCCCCAGAGTACGGCCGAAATGGGCGTGATGCTGTTTGCTGCAGACAAGGGTTACCTGAACGATGTTCCGGTCGAGAAGACGGGTGATTTCGAGGGCGCACTGTTGTCTTACATGCACGCAGAACACAGCGAGCTTATGGGCAAGATTGTTGAAACCGGCGACTACAACGACGAGATCGAAGCAGCCTTTACGGGCGCGGTCGAGAAGTTCAAAGCCACGCAGACCTGGTAGAGCCGAGGACCACGAGATGGCAGCCGGAAAAGAAGTTCGGACCAAGATCCAGAGTATCCAGAGTACGCAGAAGATCACCAGCGCCATGGAAAAGGTGGCTGCGAGCAAAATGCGCAAGGCTCAGAATCGGATGTCTGTGGGTAAACCCTACGCCTCTCGCATGCGTAATGTGGTGGGTCACATTGCCAATGCCGCTCCCGAATACAAGCACATGTACATGCAAGAGCGGGAGATACAACGGGTAGGTTACATCGTTGTATCGACGGATCGCGGCCTGTGTGGCGGTTTGAATATGAATTTGTTCAAACGCACCGTGAAATCCATGAAAGAGTGGGCAGACCAGGGAATTGAGATCGAACTTTCCCTGATTGGTGCCAAGGCAGCGGCGTTCTTCAGAAGCTACGGTGGTAATGTTACTGCGTCGATTCGCGATCTGGGTGAAGAGCCCTCTTTGGCGGATCTTATCGGCGGCGTAAAAACCATGCTCGATGCCTACGCGGACGGAAAAATTGACAGGCTGTTCCTGGTGAACAATGAGTTCGTCAACACCATGACACAGTCGCCTATGGTAACCCAGCTGCTGCCTCTGCAAGCAGACGAAAGCCACGAGATGAAGCACCATTGGGACTACATTTACGAACCCGATGCCAAGGAACTGCTAGAGGGCTTGCTGACGCGCTACATCGAGTCACAGGTCTATCAGGCGGTAGTCGAAAACGGTGCTTGTGAGCAGGCCGCTAGAATGCTGGCGATGAAAAATGCCACCGATAATGCCGGTGAGCTGATTGATGATCTGCAGCTTATTTACAACAAGGCGCGGCAGGCGGCGATCACTCAGGAACTGTCAGAGATTGTTAGTGGTGCCGCGGCAATCGGCTAATGCCGTTTAGAAAAATTACGGGTTCGGACGATTATCCGGGTGCAATGCCCCTGAGATATCGACTGAAGCTAAACAGAATTGAACTTTTGAGATAGAGGATCCGAACATGAGCAGCGGACGAATCGTACAAATTATTGGCGCGGTAATCGACGTGGAGTTTCCACGTGACGTAGTGCCCAAGGTTTACGATGCATTGATGGTGCCTTCCAAGGGCCTGACACTGGAAGTGCAGCAACAGCTGGGTGACGGCGTGGTACGCACCATTGCTATGGGTGCTTCCGAGGGTGTTAGCCGTGGTCTTGAGGTAGAAGATACCGGTGCGCCAATTTCCGTGCCAGTGGGTATAGAGACGCTCGGGCGCATTATGGACGTACTGGGTAATCCCATTGATGAGTGCGGCCCTATTGGTGAAAAAGAGCGCTCGCCTATTCATCGCAAAGCGCCCGCTTATGAAGAGCTGTCCGCCTCTGATGATTTGCTGGAAACAGGCATCAAGGTGATTGATCTGGTTTGTCCCTTTGCCAAAGGCGGTAAGGTCGGCCTGTTCGGGGGTGCCGGTGTGGGCAAGACCGTGAACATGATGGAGCTGATCAACAATATTGCGACTGAGCACTCTGGCCTATCTGTGTTTGCGGGTGTTGGTGAGCGAACTCGAGAGGGTAACGACTTCTATTTCGAGATGCAGGAATCCAACGTGGTAGATGTTGAGAACTTCAGCAACTCCAAAGTGGCAATGGTCTACGGACAGATGAATGAGCCCCCGGGAAACCGCTTACGTGTGGCCTTGACTGGTTTGACCATGGCTGAAAAATTTCGTGATGAAGGTCGTGACGTACTGTTGTTTGTGGACAACATTTATCGCTATACCCTGGCGGGGACTGAAGTATCTGCACTGTTGGGCCGTATGCCTTCCGCGGTGGGCTATCAGCCAACACTGGCTGAAGAGATGGGGGTACTGCAGGAGCGGATTACCTCAACCAAGGTGGGTTCCATCACATCCATCCAGGCTGTATATGTACCGGCCGATGACTTGACTGACCCGTCTCCGGCGACCACTTTCGCCCACCTCGATTCAACTGTAGTACTGAGCCGGGATATTGCAGCCAAGGGTATTTACCCCGCGGTTGATCCCCTGGACTCCACCTCTCGCCAGTTGGATCCGCTGATCATTGGTAGCGAGCACTACGACACGGCTCGCGGCGTGCAGAACGTATTGCAACGCTACAAGGAATTGAAGGATATTATCGCGATTCTGGGTATGGATGAGTTGTCCGAGGAAGACAAGCAAACAGTAAACCGCGCGCGGAAAATTGAGCGCTTTTTGTCTCAGCCCTTCCACGTAGCAGAAATATTTACCGGTTCTCCCGGCAAGTATGTGTCCCTGAAGGATACCATCGCGGGCTTTAACGGAATTCTTGCTGGTGAGTATGACCATCTTCCGGAACAGGCCTTTTACATGGTTGGCAGCATCGACGAAGCCGTCGAGAAAGCCAAGAGCCTGTAAGACAGTACGTTTTTAAAGAGGCCCGAAAAATGGCAATGACAATTCACTGCGATATCGTCAGCGCCGAAGAAGAAATCTTCTCCGGTCTGGTCGAAATGCTGGTGGCAACTGGTGCCGATGGTGAGCTGGGTGTGGGCTATGGCCACGCCCCTCTGCTGACATCTCTGGTGCCTGGCCCGGTCCGCATTGTGACGCAGAACGGTGAAGAACAGGTTTACTATGTATCGGGTGGCTTCCTGGAAGTCCAGCCGGGGGTTGTATCCATTTTGGCCGACACGGCTATTCGCGCCCACGATGTGGATGAGGCAGCAGCCGAAGAAGCGCGCAAGGAAGCTGAACACGCCCTGGCCAACCAAACCGGTGATTTCGATTACGGTCGTGCCTCGGCGCAACTGGCGGAGGCGGCAGCCCAGTTAGCGACACTGCGTAAAATGCGTAACCGGGCAGGACGCGGTTAACCACACTTCCCGGTTGTGAGTCTTACTAAAGCCCCGGTACTGCCGGGGCTTTTTTGTTTCTAAATACCCGGGCTTTTTGTTATAAATAGCTGCAGTGTTACCGGGGCACTCCACCGGCATGTGGAAACTCGTCTATCTTATATAAACAGCGGTGCTTATCAGCGTGCCGCACTAGCCTGGTTATCCAATTATGAACCTGGAAATTATCATTCTCGCAGCAGGTCAGGGTACTCGGATGAAATCCGGTCTACCCAAAGTGTTGCATTCATTGGCAGGGCGCCCGTTACTGGAACATGTGGTGCAAACTGCGCAAGCCCTGCACCCCAGGGCTGTGCACGTGGTGATCGGACACGGTGGTGCGCAGGTGCAGGCGGCGCTGGCGAACTACGACCTTAACTGGGTGACCCAGCATGAACAACTGGGTACAGGCCATGCCGTGTTACAGGCGATGCCTGCGGTGGCGGGCGATAGCGCGGTGTTGGTGTTGTATGGTGATGTACCGTTGATCAGGCAGGAGACACTATCTTCGTTGGTGGCCATGGCGCAACAGGCACCGGCATTGTTAACGGCTCGTATCGCTGCCCCTGCCGGCTACGGCAGGATTTTGCGCGACGACAGCGGCGTTTTGTTGGCTGTGGTTGAAGATAAAGATGCGTCTGCTTCCCAGCGCGGGATAGCCGAGATCAATACCGGTGTGATGGCGGCACCGGCAAAGGATTTACTGCACTACTTGCCCCTGGTTGGTAACGAGAACAAGCAGGGCGAATACTATCTGCCTGACGTTCTATCCCTGGCTGTGGCCGATGGCAAAACGATTGGCTCGGTGGTCGCGCAGACGGAAATGGAAATTACCGGTGTCAATGATCGCGTGCAACTCAATCAGGTGGAGCGGGAAGTGCAGCGCCGCCAGGCCGAACAACTATTGCGCCAGGGGGTCAGTATCGCCGACGCCAACCGCCTGGATATTCGCGGTAAGTTGACCTGCGGTGATGATGTCAGCATTGACGTCAACGTAGTGATCGAGGGTGAGGTGGTGCTGGGTGATGGCGTCACTATTGGGCCTAACTGTGTGCTCAAAGATGTCACTGTCAGTCACGGCTCCTCAGTGCTGGCGATGAGCCACCTGCAAGATGCGATGGTGGGCAGGAACTGCACTGTTGGCCCCTATGCGCGTTTGCGTCCCGGGACCGCACTGGGTGATGGTGCGAAGGTAGGTAACTTTGTAGAAACCAAGAAAGCCAATATAGGCGCGGGCAGCAAGGTCAATCACCTGAGCTATGTTGGTGATTGCGATATGGGCGCAGGGGTCAATATAGGCGCGGGCACTATTACCTGTAATTATGATGGCGTGAACAAGCACAAAACGGAGATTGGCGACGGTGTGTTTGTAGGCTCCAACAGTACCCTGGTGGCGCCATTGCAGATTGCGCAGCAGGGTTTTGTCGGCGCTGGCTCTACCATTACCAAAAATATAGAAGAGGAAGAGCTTGCCGTGAGTCGCTCCAGGCAGCGCAATATCCGGGGTTGGCAGCGCCCGATAAAATTCGAGAAAAAGGACTGAGTATGTGTGGCATCGTGGCTGCGGCAGCGCGGCGTGAAGTATCTGAAATATTGCTGGAGGGCTTACGCCGGTTGGAATACCGTGGCTATGATTCTGCTGGCATGGCACTGATCGATAATGAGCGCAATCTGCAGCTGCATAAAAAGCAGGGTAAGGTTGGTGAGCTGGAGCGCGCCCAGGCGTTGCAGCCCTATGTTGGCTGCACTGGAATTGCCCATACGCGCTGGGCCACCCACGGCAAACCTTCCGGGGCGAATGCCCACCCGCATATTTCCGGCCAGCGTGTCGCGCTGGTGCACAATGGCATTATCGAAAATCACGCCGCGCTGCGCGAAGAGTTAATGGCGGCCGGTTATGATTTTGCCTCGGACACCGACAGCGAAGTGGTGGTGCACCTGTTACATCACCAGCTGGTGGCAGGCAGGACCTTGTTGCAGGCGATGCAGGATACAGTGGAGCGGCTGGAGGGGGCTTATACCCTGGCCGCGATAGATGTGGAACACCCGGATGAAGTGGTCGCTGCTCGCACGGGCACTCCGCTGGTAGTAGGGGTGGGCATTGGGGAGAATTTCCTGGCATCGGATCAAATAGCCCTGCGTCAGGTTACGGATCGCTTTATTTATCTTGAAGAAGGTGACGTGGTTAAGATGACACCGTCGTCCGTGCAAATTTTTGCGGAAGACGGCAGTTCCGTGGAGCGCGCATCGATCCGCATAAATGAAGCGGTTGAAGCGGTCGACATGGGTGGGTTTGATCACTACATGATCAAGGAAATTTACGAACAACCGCGGGCGTTAGCCGCTACATTCGCTGCTGCTGCAGAAACGCCGGGTATTGATGCGGTCTTTGGCGCAGGTGCTGCAGCTATTTTTGATCAGGTCAAAAATGTGCAGATTGTGGCTTGTGGCACCAGTTTTCATGCTGGCCTGGTGGCCAGGCACTGGCTGGAAGCGATCGCCGGTGTTGCCTGTGAAGTGGAGGTGGCTTCCGAGTTTCGGTATCGCAATCGGGTGCAGCATGAAGGAACCCTGTTAGTCGCTATATCTCAGTCGGGCGAGACAGCCGATACCCTGGCGGCCTTGCGCGATGCAACTGCCGGCGAGTTTATCGGTAGCCTGGTGATTGCCAATGCGGATAACAGTTCATTGGTGCGGGAATGTGATCTGGTGTTTTTGACTCGTGCCGGGCTCGAAATAGGCGTTGCTTCTACCAAGGCATTTACCACCCAATTGGTCGCTTTGCTGATGCTGACTCTGGCTCTGGGCAGTCGTCGCGGGCTCGCTGAAGCTCGGCAGCAGGAGATCCTGAGCGCGTTGCAGCAATTACCTGATTATGTGCAGCAGACTCTGGAGCTGGACCCGGCTATTGCAACATTGTCGGAAGCCTTTATTCCCAAACGCCACGCTCTGTTTCTGGGTCGTGGTATCCAGTACCCCATCGCCATGGAAGGGGCGCTAAAGCTCAAGGAGATCTCCTATATACATGCGGAGGCCTATCCGGCGGGTGAATTGAAGCATGGGCCATTGGCGTTGGTGGATGATGATATGCCGGTGGTGGCAGTCGCACCCAATGGCGATTTACTCGAAAAACTGAAATCCAATCTCGAGGAAGTACGCTCTCGTGGTGGCGAGTTATTTGTTTTCGCTGATCGCGAGGCTGGTTTTGTCAACGAGCCCCGAGTACAGGTACTGCCCATGCCGCATTGCCCGGACGTGATCAAGCCGATTATTTATACGGTTGCGCTGCAGCTGCTGTCTTATCACGTCGCCGTACAAAAAGGCACAGACGTGGATAAACCGCGCAATCTGGCAAAATCAGTTACGGTGGAGTAAACAAGGCATGACGGGGTCAGCCATTGTGGGCTAAAAAAATAGCATTATGGCGTTCATCGTATTGTCACGGTGCTGCTCGGTCTATAGTCGTTAAACATTCAGTTATTGGCTTTGTCTGGCCCAAGCTGGGCCCCTGATATAAGCACAGTTAGCAAAACACGGTTGGCAGAATGACATTATTTGGGGCACTGAAACTCCTGCACATGGGTTGTGCCTTGTTGTCCATTGCGGGGTTTACCCTGCGCGGCTACTGGATGCTGACCGGCAGTTCTTTGCTGCGGCGTCGCGCGGCAAGGATTGCGCCCCATGTCATAGATACCTTACTGCTGGGCTCGGCCATTGGCATGCTGATGCTGTGGCGAGTAACGCCGCTGCAGTCGGATTGGTTAAGTGCGAAGATTATTGCCCTGCTGATTTATATTGGCTTGGGCATGGTGGCGTTGCGCTTCGGCAAAACCAGGAAAGTCCGGGTAAATGCCTTGCTATTGGCTCTTCTTACAGCAGGCTATATAGTCTCAGTGGCCTATAGCAAAAGCCCCTGGGGCTTTCTGCAGCTGATTTTTGTTTAGTGCTGATGAGGAACCTATAGATGCACTATCGGGGTAGCAAGCCATTTTACATTCCGCGCTCAAACCCCGACGGCATGGACATTAATGTTAATACCCTGGACAGCAAGCCAGCCAATATTCGTGTGGTCTCGTTCGATAGCCAGAATTGGGAGGCGAATGCCGACCGCCTGGCGCACAATAGCCAGGCTCAGCAGTAGAGTAGGGAGGGACACGCTAGCCAAAGAGCGGCCGCGTGACGCCAGATTAGCTGGGGTTAGCTGTTTTATAGGCGCGGATTGCCGTATTGAACTGAGCTGCCACCTCTTCTTCTTTGGAAACAGCACCATTGTAGCTTTCTTCCAGCTTTTGATAGGTCGCCTCGTCTTCCTTGGAGCCCGCCGCGGCCGCGTCCCTGGCTGCATTAAGTTGTGGCTCCAGGCACCCCATATACTCAAGGTTAGCGGCCTGGAATTCTTTTACCGCCTTTTGTCCTGCAAGCATCTGCTCCATGGTTGCTGCGGCACCTTCGGGCATGCCCGGTTGTTCTGGGCTCACGCATTCCCCGGCTACAGCTACAGTACTTCCCAGGGCCAGGCCCAATAATGCTAATTTGATTTTGTTCATAGTGATTCTCGCACCAGTTTGATAGGTAAAAACATCCACAGGACAAAACGCTCCTGCCAAGTCGTCCGGGTGGCCGCGCGTTATTGCTGTTTACCCACCCAGAGTTTGGATAAACCATACTCGTTCTCCAGTTGCCGGGCAATACCCTGCGCCGATTCCTGGCTGGCCAGTTCGACCACACGCACCCGATAAAAAGTCGTACTACCTTTATTGCCGGTGGTCACAACGACCTTGCCCGCTTTAGGCTGTAGCTTGGCGGCCCAACTTTCAGCGGCCGAGCGTTGCCCGTAGGAGCTAAAATTGACAAACCATGATTCCGCGCCGCTCGCCGCCGAGGGCTTTGTCGTTGCTGCCTTAGCTGTTGGCTTGGCGATCGTGGGCTTGGGAGCAACCTGCGCAGCTGCTTTTTTGGCCGCTGCAGCCTGTTGTGCTTGCAGTTGGGACTCCAGTCCCGCTGCGGTATCGGACAGGCGGCGGTTTTCCAGAGTCAGGGATTCTATCGCTGCCAGCAGTTCAGTATTGCGCTCTTGCGCGTCCTGCAGGGCAAGGCGGCTGGTGGTAAGTTCCGCGGGGTCGCCAGCGGTGGCGAGTTCCGCTTGAAGATAGCGTATTTCTTCCTGGGTTGCAGAACGCTGCTGGATAACACCGTAGCCGCCGGCAGCGAGTAGCAGCAATGCTACCACCGCGACGATGATAAGCCCCAGCGGCCATTTTTGCAGCTCGTTCTCCTCATCGGCGTAGTCCTCGTCGTCGGACCACGCTTGATCTCCGTCGGCAAGGTCGTGATTTTGTTCTATCGGACTCAGGTCATCCTGCTCAGCTTCAAGCCCGGTGGATGCCTCTGTGTCTGCTTCGTCGTCAGAAATGTCAGGCTCAGGGTCATCTTCCCATTCAATAGTTTCCTGAAAGCTACCGACGCGTTCCTCGTCCTGTTCGTATTTCTCGTCGTCCTGGATATCTGCGCCGGGTAGGAAGTTTTCGGAGTCATCATCATCATTCAGATAGTCATCGAATTCCTCATCGTCCAGGTCTTCTTCGCGGTAGCTCGAGGCGTAGTCGGTATCCCGGTCTGGTTCCTCATAGTCGTCGTCTGCCTCCAGTTCGAAACCGCTGAATACGGGTTCGCGTCGGGGTGCTTTTGGGGCCGTGTCGCCAAATGAGCTGGAGTCACTGGACGTGTCCGGACGATCGTCATTATCATTTGTCATGATTCTAAACAGCCTGCGAATGCGGGAATCAGTCTGAATCATAGCAGACGCGATTGGCAATTTCCTCGTCCCGCCGGGCAAGTTGGCAGGATTAACGCCGTTATGGACAGCGGATGCCGCTGAACAGTGGATACGGATGATTGTGGCGCAAAATTCAACACCTGACCCCGTCAGATTGCTAGAATGCATCGATGGACGTATCTGACATTCTTTCCCCCTTAAACGAAGCCCAGCGTGATGCCGTTGCTGCTGAAAATCAGAACATGCTGGTACTGGCGGGCGCGGGCAGTGGTAAAACCCGGGTTCTGGTGCATCGGATTGCGTGGCTGATCCGCGCTGAAGATTTTTCGCCCTGGTCTATCCTGGCGGTGACATTTACCAACAAAGCCGCCCGCGAGATGCGCAATCGCATCGAGGAAATGTTGCATATACCCTCCCATGGTATGTGGGTGGGGACTTTTCACGGTTTGGCCCACCGCCTGTTAAAGGCGCATTGGAAGGAAGCGGGGTTGCCGCAGAACTTCCAGATTCTCGATAGTGATGACCAGCTGCGGCTGGTTAAACGCGTGTGTCGGGAGTTGGAGTTGGACGATTCCCGTTGGCCGCCCAAGCAGGCGATGTGGTATATCAATTCGCAAAAAGATGAAGGCCTGCGTTCCTCCCATATTGACGTTCCCCATGGGGATCTTTTTGGCCAGACCATGTTGCAGGTGTATCGCGCCTATGAAGTCGCCTGTGAGCGAGGCGGTATGGTGGATTTTGCAGAGCTACTCTTGCGCGCTCATGAGCTGTGGCTAAAAAGTCCTGCGGTGTTGCAACACTACCAGAGCCGGTTCCGCCAGATACTGGTGGATGAGTTCCAGGATACCAATACCATTCAGTATGCCTGGTTGCGTGTATTGGCAGGAAAAGATATTCCGGTGGTCGCAGTGGGGGATGATGATCAGTCGATTTATGGCTGGCGCGGCGCGAAAATCGAGAATATCCAGCGCTTCACCCAGGATTTCGCTGCCACTCATACAGTGCGCCTTGAGCAGAACTATCGCTCTACCCAGACTATTCTGCAGGCGGCCAACGGTGTGATCGCGTTCAATAACGGCCGCCTGGGTAAAGAGCTGTGGACCGCGGGAGAAACGGGTGAGCCCATTACG
>JBALVO010000029.1:0-14941 GCA_036961445.1 Halioglobus sp. | reverse complement strand
CGGCCGCCTGGGTAAAGAGCTGTGGACCGCGGGAGAAACGGGTGAGCCCATTACGCTCTACGCCGGATTTAATGAGCAGGATGAGGCGCGCTTTATCGTGGAGCAGATAGAGCAGTGGCTGGACGCTGGCAATGACCGCGTCTCGACGGCCATTCTGTATCGTTCCAATGCTCAGTCCAGGGTTCTGGAAGAAGCGTTGATTCGCGCTGCGATTCCCTACCGGATATACGGCGGCCAGCGTTTTTATGAGCGCCTTGAAATTCGTAATGCCCTGGCCTATTTACGTTTGCTATTAAACCGGGGAGATGATGCGGCGATAGAGCGAACAATCAATACACCACCACGGGGTATTGGCAGTAAAACGTTGGATACTGTGCGCGCCTGTGCCCGCAACAGAGAAATCCCCATGTGGCAGGCGATTGCGGCGGTGCTGGTTGAAAAACTGCTGCCGGCACGCGCCCTGTCTGCACTGGAAGGCTTTGTGGTGCTGATTAACGAACTTGACGCAGGCACCGATGGCCTGGATCTGGCGGAAGTGGTCGAACATGCGATCGAGGCATCCGGGTTAGTCGAATGCTACCAGAAGGAAAAAGGCGAGAAGGGCCAGGCGCGGGTGGAAAACCTGGAAGAGCTGGTCAGTGCGGGTAAACAGTTTGTGGCCCCGGATGATGAGCTCACCCCGTTGCAGCAGTTTCTGGACAACGCCGCGCTGGACGCCGGCGATGCGCAGGCCGATGAACATGAAGACAGTGTGCAGCTGATGACACTGCATTCGGCCAAGGGCCTGGAATTCCCGCTGGTGTTTTTGGCGGGCATGGAGGAAAACCTGTTTCCTCATCGTATGTCCCTGGAAGAGCCCGGACGCCTGGAAGAGGAGCGGCGCCTGTGCTATGTGGGCATTACCCGCGCCAAGGAAAAACTGATGATTACCTATGCCGAGAGTCGGCGGTTACATGGCAGCGAGAATTTTAATACGCCTTCGCGGTTTATCCGCGAAATTCCTGCAGAACTGCTGCAGGAAGTGCGCTTGCACACCAGCGTAGCACGTCCAGTGAGCGCTATTACGCAGGCACAGGTACCTGATACGGATCTGTATCTGGGCCAGCGGGTGTACCACCAGATATTCGGAGAGGGCGTCGTGCTAAACTTCGAGGGTCGTGGCGCCAGCGCGCGGGTGGAGGTGAATTTTGATACCGAAGCCAGTAAGTGGCTGGTGCTGCAGTATGCCAATCTGCAATTGATGTAATTTCGGTCGGTGTAGATATAAGAATAAACAGGATGGAAAAGAACATGGGCACAGCCTCGGTGGAAAAACGCTATACGCCGCTCATTATTTTAGCGCTAGTCGCTGCGCTGGTCTCTGTGTTGGGCCTGTGGGCGGCGGATCGCGCGGGCACGATGCACGATGATGCAGTAGCAGGTGGGTCATCAGGCAGTGGTACCGGCGGCTCGACAACCGGGCCCAGCCAGTCGTTTAACTGGAAACTGGTTACTACCTGGCCGAAGAATTTTCCTGGCCTGGGTTCCGGCGCCGAAAATTTCTCCCGCTATGTTAATGAAATGAGTGACGGTAGGCTCACTGTGCATGTTTATGGAGCGGGAGAAATTGTACCTGCCTTTGAAGTGTTTGATGCCGTATCACAGGGTGTGGCGGATGCCGGTCATGGCGCCGCTTATTACTGGAAAGGCAAGATCCCCGCCTCAGTCTTTTTTACGGCAATACCTTTTGGACTCAATGCTCAAGAAATTAACGCATGGCTGCATTACGGGGGCGGGTTAGAGCTGTGGCGGGAAGCTTATGCGCCAGCCAATATCATGCCGTTTGCAGGGGGTAATAGCGGCGTGCAGATGGCCGGCTGGTTTAACAAGGAAATAAACTCAGTAGACGATTTAAAGGGCCTGAAAATGCGCATTCCAGGCCTGGCAGGAGAGGTCTTCGCAGCGGCAGGCGGCACCGCGGTGCGTATTCCCGGTAGTGAGCTTTATACTTCGTTACAAACAGGCGTCATCGATGCTACTGAATGGGTGGGCCCCTATAACGACCTGGCGCTTGGTCTGCACCAGGTCGCCAAGTACTATTATTATCCGGGTTGGCATGAGCCGGGCTCGATGCTTGAACTGATCATCAACAAAGATTCTTATGCGGGACTGCCAGACGATTTACAGGCCATAGTGACTTACGCTGCCAGGGCCGCCAACCAGGACATGCTGGACGAGTTTACCGCACGGAATAATGCTGCCTTGCGTCAGTTGGTGGATGAACATGGGGTGCAGCTGCGCCGCTTGCCTGATGATGTGTTACTGGAACTGTGGCGCGGCAGTGAAATTGTGATGCAAAATCTGGTGGAGAATGACCCCATGGCGGCCAAGGTGTACGCATCCTATAAATCTTTTTATGATGGCGTTAGGTCCTACCACCACATTTCCGAACAGGCCTATATCAATGCGCGTGACACCGTGTTGGACAGCACGGTCGAGTAATCAGGTCTAACCCGGATTCTGTCAATTGAATCCCGGCCTTGCATTGCTTCAGGGTGTGATGGTGCGTGTGCGACCGCTTTCGTCAATGGCGACAAATACAAATTCGCCTTCAGTCACTTTTAGCGGTTCGCCGTCGTGCAGTGAGTTGATCCAGACCTCTACGACGATTCGAACAGAGCTGCGACCCACCTCCAGTACGTCACAGTAGCAGGTTACCACTGCCCCAACGTGCACCGGGGTAAGAAAGGTCATGCCGTCGATCGCCACTGTGGCAACCCTGCCACCTGCGACTTCCCCTGCGGTTATCATGCCGGCAATATCCATTCTGGACAGTAACCAGCCACCAAAAATATCACCATTGGGATTGGTGTCTTTAGGCATCGCGACCGTTTGCAGTGCGAGTTCACCCTGGGGAAGGGGATTTATGTCTATGTCATCCATGCTGGTTGCCTGAGTACTGAGTATTTAAGGGGCCCTGCCCTGGGGTTAGCGTTGTAATAAAGCGGGTAAGCCGGTGGCCATGGCGGGCCACAACCACAGTGCCCCCATAGCAATTAATTGTATGATTATAAAGGGAATAACACCGCGGTAGATAGCACTGGTTGGTAGCGTCTCGGGTGCCACCCCGCGCAGGTAGAACAGGGCAAAGCCGAAAGGCGGGGTAAGAAAGGAGGTTTGCAGGTTCAGGGCGATCATGATGCCCAGCCAGATCGGATCTACGCCCATGGCCAGTAAAATGGGTCCCACGATGGGTACCACGACAAAGGTGATTTCAATGAAATCAAGAATGAAGCCCAGCAGGAAGATGACCAGCATCACTACCAGCGTGGCAGCCATTGCGCCGCCTGGCAAACCCTGAAAGAAATGCTGGATCAGTTCCTCACCGCCAAAACCGCGAAACACCAGGGAAAATACCGCAGCGCCAATCAGGATCATAAATACCATGCAGGTCACTTGCGTGGTGTTTATCACCACTTCGCGCAGACGTTTTATGTCCATCTGCTTTTTGATCAGAGCCAGGATCAATGCGCCGACGGCGCCAATTCCGGCGGCTTCTGTAGGTGTGGCGGCTCCGGCCAGGATTGATCCCAGCACTATCAGGATCAGGGTAAGCGGAGGAGCCAGGCCTTTCACAATGGCCATTGCACTCGCCCGTTCACCTGTGGCTGCCGGAGCAGCTTCTGGTTTCAATCGAGCGTAGATTAGCAAGTAGAGGATGTACATGGTGATAAGCGCGAGTCCGGGGATCAGCGCACCGATAAACAGATCACCCACCGAGACCGTCCTGGGGTTGAATATATTCATGCTCAGCTGGGCTTGCTGATAAGCATTGGACAATATGTCGCCCAGCAGCACCAGAGCAATCGAGGGGGGTATGATTTGGCCAAGTGTGCCGGTGGCGCAGATCGTGCCAGCGGCCAGTGAGGGGCTGTAACCCGCGCGCAACATACTGGGCATTGATAACAGGCCCATGGTTACCACCGTCGCTCCGACGATACCGGTACTGGCTGCCAGGAACATACCCACTACCACGACGGAAATACCCAGCCCGCCGCGCAGCCCGCCAAACAACTTGGCCATACTATCCAGCAATTCCTCCGCCACACGGGACTTTTCCAGGATCACCCCCATCAAAATGAATAACGGAACCGCAATCAGGGTGGTATTGCTGATCGTGCCAAACATGCGACCGGGCAGGGCGGAGAGAAAGCCGGGATCGAAATTTCCGGCCAGAATCCCGCCAGCGGCAAAAGCCAATGCAGTACCTGCCAGGGTGAAAGCAACGGGATAGCCCAGCATCAGTAGCAGGCATACCGCCAGAAACAGATACAGAGAGAGATATTCAGCCATCAGGGCTGCCCCTCTAGCAGTACCAGAGCGCTGCGCAGCGTTTCTGCTATACCCTGCAAAAACAGGTTAATCGCCATCAGGGGGAGCAGGCTTTTTAACAGGAAAACCGCCGGGATCCCGCCTGGCTCGGCCGATACTTCGCCGATAGACCAGGATTCCGCCACGTAATTCCAACTGCTCAGGCCGATAAAAATACATAGCGGTAACAGGAACACGATTCCGCCGAGGCTGTTTACCCAGGCTTTGGAGCGCGGACTGAAGTCGCGGTAGAAAATATCAACCCGCACATGGGCTCCGGTTTTCAGGGCGTAGGCAGCGCCGAGCATAAATAAACAGCCGTGCATGTAAATAACGGCTTCCTGGGCCATTATGGAACCGGTGTTAAAGCCGTAGCGCATGACAACAATGAGGGTAGTGACCAGGGCCATGCCCAGAGCGAGCCAGGCCAGCAGACGGCCGCTGCGGTCAGTAAAAGTGTCGATGTAGTGCACTACTGTGTGCAGGGCGGGCATGGCGGATAAGTCTTTTTGATTATTGAGCCGCAGAGTATCATAGGCCATTACTTGAGGTGAAAAGTTATTCCGATGTACCACCCTATATGGATTCGATGAGATGCTGAGTGTAATTTCCCCGGCCAAGACGCTGGACTTTGATACCCCTACCACCACCCGCAAAGCTACCCAGCCCCAGTTTATCGAGCGCAGCGCCGAGCTGGTTGATGACGCGCGGACACTCAGCCCCGATGATATTCGTGGGCTGATGGGGGTAAGTGACAATATCGCTCAGCTCAATCATCGGCGCTTTATGAACTGGAGTGCGCCCTTTAGCCTGGATAACGCCAAGCAATCGCTACTGGCCTTCAAGGGTGATGTATATACCGGATTGGACGCTGAAAGTCTCAACGCCGCGCAGCTGAGTTTTGCCCAGAAGCACCTGCGCATTCTGTCCGGCCTTTATGGGCTGTTGCGCCCGCTGGATCTTATGCAGGCGTACCGCCTGGAGATGGGCTTGAAATTTGCGAACCGGGGCGGCAAGAACCTCTATGAGTTCTGGGGCGACAGCATAACTACCGCGCTCAATACTCAGTTGAAAAGAACCGGCTCTACGGTATTGCTCAATCTTGCTTCGGATGAGTATTTCAAGTCGATAAAGCGCGGTTCGTTGGATGGCGAGATTATTACTCCGGTGTTCAAGGACCTGAAAGGAGATAAGTACAAGATCATTAGCTTTTACGCGAAGAAAGCCAGGGGGCAGATGGCGCGATATATTATTGAGCGGGAAATTAATGAGCCCAATGCATTGAAGAAATTCAATAGCGCTGGCTACCGCTACAACAAGGCGGAGTCCACTGCGCGCGAACTGGTTTTTACCCGGGATATAGCTCCGGGTGCGAAGTAGGGGTGCAGGTGGATCATTTGCCCTTCTCCCAGGCCTGCGAGAACAATAAAAGTTCCATACTGGACGTATTACACGACGCGTTTGCCGAATGTAGTGGCGTCCTGGAAATAGCTAGCGGCACTGGTCAGCATGCCTGTCATTTTGCCGCTGCCATGGCATGGCTGCAGTGGCAACCTACCGAACTGGCAGACAACCTGCGCTTTCTGCACCCGCGCTGCGCTGCCTATGCGGCTGAGAATCTGTTGCCGGAGTTGGCGCTGGATGTCTGTGACAATCCCTGGCCTGTTGCTATCCCCGATGCAGTATTCAGTGCCAACAGCCTGCATATCATGCCATTTACAGCCGTTGAACAATTTTTTGCCGCGCTGGGTCGTTACGCCAATGACGGCACAGTACTGGCGATCTACGGGCCCTTTAACTACGGCGGGCAATACACCAGCGATAGCAATGCCCGGTTTGACCAGTGGCTGGCGCAACAACATCCGGCCAGTGCGATACGCGACTTTGAGGCAGTGATTGAGCTTGCGACTGACGCTGGTTTTGATTTGCAGGGTGACAACGCTATGCCGGCGAATAATCGTCTGCTGGTTTGGCAGAAAAGCGCTGCCTGACGGCACTGTAGTGGCGTGCTACAGGGCGTCCTTAAAAGGTAGCAAGGTCGCGGCGCCTTTCCTGTAAGCCTCCGTTTCACGTTCCTCGCGGCGCGTGAAATCTCCCACCGCAGCAGATAGCTGCGGGTCTGCGATCCAGTGATTTGACCAGGTTTGGATGGGGCGAAAGCCGCGCTGTATTTTGTGTTCGCCCTGCGCCCCGGGGTCGAAGCGCGTAATTCCCTGGTCGATACAATACTCGATACCCTGATAGTAGCAGGCTTCAAAGTGCAGGCAGTCGAACTCCTGTTCACAGCCCCAGTAGCGCCCATAGAGCGTGTCACTGGAGCGAAAATACAGTGCACCGGCAATTGCCTGAGTATCCAGATAGGCCAGTACCATAACAACCTGCTCGCCTAAACTGGCGGCGGTCTCGGTAAAAAAGGCGCGGCTCAAATAGCCCCCGTGCCCGCTGCGCTTGGCGTAGGTTAGCTGGTAGAAACGATAGAACTGCTCCCATTGCTCTTCCGTGATGTCACTCCCGGTCGAGGTTCTGAGCGTAATACCCTGCTGGGCTACCCGGGCACGTTCCCGCTTCAGGCTTTTGCGCTTGCGGCTGTTGAAGGTGGACAGGAAACTATCAAAACTGTCGTATCCTTCGTTGAACCAATGAAACTGTGTGGCCGTGCGCCGGTGCGTTCCGCCTTGCAGTAATAATTCAGCGACGTCTTGCTGTGGAAATAGCAGGTGCCATGAGGAGATGCCCTGGCGGTTCGCAAATTGTCGGATCGCCTGCTCGGCGATCTGCCAGGCTTCATTGGTATTCATTTCTGGCCGAGTGCACAGGCGTGGGCCCGTGGCAGGGGTAAAGGGTATAGCACTAACCAGTTTTGGATAATAATCCAGGCCACTGCGCTGCCAGGCATCGGCCCAGGACCAGTCGAAAACATATTCGCCATAGGAGTGGGATTTCAGGTACAGGGGCATGACGCCCAAAACCGAGGTGTCATCGCGCAATATCAGGTGGCAGGGCTGCCAACCTGAATCGGCATTGGTGCAGCCGGTGGTCTCCAGCCCGTGCAGGAACTCATGGCGCAAAAATGGGTAGTCCAAACCAGTGATACCATTCCACACAGATCTATCGATCTGATCAAGGCTGGTCAGGAATTCCGCAGTCACTGTCACCGATTTATATCCTCATGCACTGTAGTGCGCGGCGATACCTAGAAATATCACCATTCCCACCCAGTTGTTGTGCAAAAACGCGCGAAAACATTCCTCCGGCAGACGGTCCCGTATCAAATACTGGTGATATGCAAAGAGTGCTGCGCTAACCACCAGTGAGAGGTTGTAGTAAAGGCCCAATTCGAAAGCGCAGCCGGCCAGGTAAAGGAACAGCAGGCTCAATAGCTGGAGTAGCCCTACCATCAGGCGATCGTGCTCGCCGAACAGGATGGCAGTGGATTTGATGCCGATCTTGATGTCATCGTCCCTGTCGACCATGGCATATTTGGTGTCGTATGCCATGGTCCATAACAGGTTGCCCAGATACAACAGCCAGAGGGCTGGCGGTAAGGCATCGCGCTGGGCCGCGAAAGCCATGGGTATGCCCCAGGAAAAAGCCGCTCCCAACACGGTCTGTGGCAAATGTGTATAGCGCTTCATAAACGGATAACTGGAAGCCAGCACTACCGCTCCAAGCGACAGGGCAATGGTCAGTTGGTTGGTGAACAACACCAGAATGAAGGCCAGTAACATCAGGGCGACAAACGCCATCATGGCTTCGTATTCGGTGATTGCGCCGGTTACCAGCGGCCGTGTACTGGTGCGCGCCACTGCACCGTCCATGTGCCGGTCGGCCACATCATTGATGATGCACCCGGCCGAGCGGGTGAGGAAAGTGCCCACTACAAAGATAGCCAGCAGATCGTAATCCGGCACGCCCTGGGCGGCGATCCACAGTGCCCAGAGTGTCGGCCATAGCAGCAGCAGGGTGCCGATAGGCTTGTCGAAGCGAATCAACTGCAGCAGGGCTTTGATCTTGTTGCTGGGCATGGATGGATCGTTGCAGTCTGTGGAAACGTCCAAGCTTACTGTGTTGGCGACATAATTGCAGTGTTGACCTTGCCCCGGTGTGCGCGATGCACCGGTAGAGAGACCGGCCAGGGCTCGAATCGCCTGAGGAATACTTCACTCACCATTAACCCCTTGCCC
Organism: Halioglobus sp.; assembly: GCA_036961445.1. Classification (GTDB taxonomy): domain Bacteria; phylum Pseudomonadota; class Gammaproteobacteria; order Pseudomonadales; family Halieaceae; genus JBALVO01. The sequence continues at coordinate 6,407 of JBALVO010000029.1, read as the reverse complement.
TGAATTTCGAAGCGGGAGCGGCGACCCCAGGCCGGTTCAGCCTGGTGCAAGCTGTCTGGGAGATAGTCACTATTGCCTGGCATATGCGAAAGTTCAAAAGGCCAGCGGTGCATGCCAGGATGCTGGAACAGGATAGCCCCCAATGATTTGTTTTGCAGGCGCCGCAAGTGGGTGAGGCTGCCGGTAAGACTGGTAATAGGGAAGACACTGCGTGCAAATACCACTGGCTGGTCGGCCAATAGCAGCGTCACCTCGCGCACCAGGGCCAGCTGCCGCGAAGCCATGCCCAGCAGTTGGCGCTCCGACAATAATGGCTCCTCCCAGCCTTGATACAAGCGCTGCACACGAAACGGCCCGCGGCGCGACTGAATCAGTCTGCCGGTTAGCGAACCGTCGTCGGATAGCCAGTAACGACTGGGCCCGGGGAGATCAGCACTGGTATAGCGCTCTATAGGCTGCCAGCGTGGTTCGATAGCAATGTGGCGGTGGTTGCGGCGGTAGGGCAAGGCTTTGGTGTCCTTCAAGCAAGAGGCGAGAATGCTCCATCGTCCGGCAGCTTGCAAGCCCGTTACTGGCTTAAATAAGCAGTCTACCGGGGGGAGAAAAGCCTTGCACAATTTTCGTACAACCCTATAGTGTTGCGTCTTTAATTTTCTCCAACCTGCAGGCATCCGTCGGGATTACCAGAGCCTGAGAAAAAGAGCGAGTAGTGACATGAGTAAGTGGGAATGTATTGTTTGTGGCCTGGTTTATGACGAAAAGGACGGCTGGCCGGACGACGGAATTGCGCCGGGCACCAAATGGGAGGACGTACCCGAAGACTGGCTGTGCCCTGATTGCGGTGTAGGCAAGGAAGACTTTGAGCTGCTGGAAGAGTCGCCGGTGGATGATACGCCGCACCATGAGGAGCCAATAGTCGATAAAGCGCACGCCCCGGTAGTAATTCTGGGAACCGGGCTTGCCGGCTATGGACTTGCCAAGGAATTTCGCAAGCACGACAGCGAAACTCCACTGATAGTGATAACGTCCGATGATGGGCGCTCTTACTCCAAGCCCATGTTGTCCACCGGGTACACCAAGGATCACTCGGCTGACGATCTGGCGCAGTTGGATGCAGGTAGTATGGCGCGCCTGCTGAAGGCCAGCGTATGGACCATGACCAAAGTTAATGAGATCGATACCGCCCAGCAATTGATCAAAGTTGGCGACGCACAAACAGTCATCCATTACGGTAAGTTAGTACTGGCTGTAGGTGCCGAAGTGATACGCCCACCTATCGAGGGTGATGGCCTGGAGTTGGTCTACTCGGTGAACGACTTGCTGGATTACGCGGATTTTCGTATCGCAGTGAAAAAGAATGATGTGAAGAAAGTTTGCATCATCGGCGGCGGCTTGATTGGCTGTGAGTACACCAACGACCTGATAAACGGCGGCTTTGAGGTAGAAGCGGTTGACCCCCTGGCTTATTGCCTGCCGACATTATTGCCAGAAGCCGCCGGTAAGGCGGTGCAGGCGGCTCTGGAAGACAAAGGTGCAAGGTTCCATTTCGGGCCCCTGGTTACCGCTGTCAATAAAGCGGACAAAGGCGTGGTTGTTAGCCTTAACAATGGCGACACTATTGCGGCGGACCTGGTGGTATCGGCTGTCGGCGTGCGGCCTCGTACGGAATTGGCGCGCGCTTCCGGGATTGCGGTTAATCGTGGCGTTGTGACCAACAGATTATTGGAAACCAGTGCACCAAATGTCTACGCGATGGGCGATTGTGCTGAGGTTAACGGCCACGTGCTGGTCTATGTAGCGCCATTGATGGCAGCAGCCAGGGCTCTGGGAAAAACGCTGGCAGGAGAACCTACCCCGGTGAGCTACCCCGCCATGCCGGTTACCATCAAGACACCGGCGTGCCCGGTAGTAGTTGCTCCTCCTGCGCCTGACGCACTCGGCGAGTGGACCGTTGCGGTCGATGGCAGCAATGTTAAAGCGGAATTTCGCGATGCCAGTGGCAGCCTCCTGGGCTTTGCGCTCACTGGCGATGCTACCCGGGAAAAAATGGCGTTACAGAAGGAACTGCCGGCTATTATGGCCTGACAAGCGTTTCTGCGACCCCGGCCAGCCAGATGCCAGATTCCGTGCAATTGCATATCCGGGCCTGGTTGGATGAGTTTGTAGTAGGCCTGAATCTTTGCCCCTTTGCGCGCCCTTTGTTGGGCGCGGACAATTTGCGCATCGCTATTTGTAATGAAACCAGGTCGGCGGCCTTGCGCCGGGCATTTCTGCTGGAGCTGGATTTACTGCAGGGCAGCACTGAGCAGGAGATTGCCACAACCTTGCTGGCTTTCCCCCATGCGCTAGCCGAGTTCGAAGACTATCTGGACTTCCTGGACCAGGCACAGCAGTTGCTGGAACAAAGTGGGCTGGAGAGTAGGGTACAGCTGGCCAGTTTCCACCCCCGGTATCAATTTGCGGGGGAGGCAGAGGGCGCCGCCAGTCACTATAGCAATCGCGCACCCTATCCTATTATTCATCTGCTAAGAGAGGCTATGCTGAGCCGTGTGTTGGATGATTGCGCAGACCCGGATCAGATCCCTGACAAAAACATTGAGACCCTGACGGCCATTGGGGTAGAGGAGTTGGAGCGGCGATGGCAGGCCATGTTTGACACTGATCCCCCGAACTGAGTAACGCCAGCTAGACTTTGGCAAATTGCTGGCTGGTACCGGTCCAGCGCTGAATTAGAGGCTGCGCCAGCTCGGGGTGCCTCTCGCGGATGCGGTTGGCGATATCCTGCACTTCCTCCAGCAAGTGGTTGTGGGTCGGCAGTTCTGCAATTCGAAATTCCATAAGGCCGGTTTGCCGGGTTCCCAGCACTTCCCCGGGGCCGCGTAATTCCAGGTCCTTTTCAGCGATGTAGAACCCGTCCGAGCTTTCTCGCAGGGCTCCAAGGCGCTGTTTGCCGTTCACGGACAGCGGTGATTGATAGAGCAATACGCAGTGGCTGGCCTCGCTGCCGCGACCCACGCGGCCGCGCAGCTGATGCAGCTGAGCAAGTCCCAGCCGCTCCGGGTTTTCGATGATCATCAAGCTGGCGTTGGGTACATCTACCCCCACCTCGATTACGGTTGTCGCCACTAACAGCGCCAGTTCTCCGGACTTGAAAGCGGCCATAACCTGCTCTTTCTCGATTGCTTTCAGTCGGCCGTGGATAAGGCCGATGGCCAGCTTCGGCAGAGCCAGTCGAAGCTCGGCGGCGGTAGCTTCTGCGGCTTGCGCCTGCAGTGCATCACTTTCTTCTATGAGTGTGCAAACCCAGTAGGCCTGGCGTCCCTCGCCGCAGGCCGCGGCGACCCTGGCCACCACTTGTTCCCGCCTGGTGCTGTCGATCAGGGCGGTGGTCACGGGCTGCCGTCCCGGTGGCAATTCATCAATGATTGAGCAGTCCAGATCTGCATAAGCGACCATGGACAGAGTGCGGGGTATGGGGGTGGCGGTCATAACCAGTTGGTGCGCCCGGCCCTGGTCTGGCCCTGCTTTTTCGGTGAGGGCCAGGCGCTGGTGAACGCCGAAACGATGTTGTTCATCAACGATCACCAGGCCCAGACGGGAAAAAGCGACGTCCTGCTGGAATAGGGCATGGGTACCGATGACCAGGCTGGCGTCCCCGCACCCTATCCTGTGCAGGGCTGTTTCGCGCTTTTTGCCTTTGATGCGACCACTGAGCCACTCCATGGTGACGGCCATGGGCTCGAACCAGACGGAAAAACTGTTCCAGTGTTGCTCTGCCAGTATTTCTGTGGGCGCCATGATGGCGACTTGATAATTGCTGGCTATAGCCTGCAGTGCTGCCACTGCCGCTACCAGAGTCTTGCCCGAGCCAACGTCTCCCTGTAGCAGACGCAGCATGGGAAAGGGTTTCGCCAGGTCGGCAGCGATCTCCTGCATGACACGTTGTTGGGCGCCAGTTGGGGTGAAGGGCAGCGTAGCCAGGAAAGAGCGCAGGTGTTCTGGCTGCTGTGTCAGGGCAGGCGCGCCCTCGCGTTGCTGGCGTTCCCGCAGCCGCTGCAGCGAGAGGTTGTGGGCAACCAGTTCCTCCAGTGCCAGCAGTAACTGTGCCGGGTGGCGACCTTCACGCAGCAGTTCCTGTGGCGCGTCTGGTGGCGGGGCATGCAGGTATTTCAGGGCGCGCGTCAAATCATACGGGTAGCTGTGAGGCGCAGGTAATAAATCCTCCGGTTGCTCTCGCTCCAGATAGGCCAATGCCTGGCTGCAGAGCTTGCGCCATTGGCTCTGGCCGATGCCTGAGGTCGTTGGGTAGATGGGAGTGAGAGACTCTTCTACCGGGTATTCGCCCTCTTCAAGTTGTTGATACTCGGGGTGGTACATTTCCAGGCCGCTGCCGCCGCGTCGGACCTGGCCGAAACAGCGGAGTCTGGTACCAGTACGGAGATTATTTTTCTGGGCGGCAGAAAAATGGAAAAATCGCAACGTCAGGGTACCGCTGCCGTCCTGTAGCCTGGCCACCAGGCTACGGCGGCGACCAAACACGATATCCGCCGCTCGTATTTCGCCTTCTATCACCATGTCATCGCCTTCCCGCGCGACGGCAATGGCGGTGACCCGGGTGCGATCCTGGTAGCGCAGTGGCAGGTGAAACAACAGGTCTTGCAGGTAATGTACGCCGTAGTCCGCAAGTTTCTCAGCGAGTTTGGGTCCTACGCCGCGCAGTTCGCGCACAGACAGGCGGGCTATGCCACTCATGTCGGCCCTAGTCCCGCAGGGCGTTGGTGAGAATATCAATAGCCTGGTGCCGCGGATAGCTCACACGCCAGGCCAGGGCGATGGTGCGCTGGGGTACAGGATCGACGAAGGGCCGCACTGCCAGCGTATGTTCCCCGTAAGTGGCTACGTCGGCAGCGGACTTGGGCAGCACAGTGATACCCAGACCGCTGGCTACCATGTGTTTGAGTGTTTCCAGTGAACTGCCTTCTACCACGGCTTTACCATGGGCACGATGTTCGCTGATGGCCTGTTGCAGACCAGGGCAGGCATCCAGCACCTGATCACGAAAACAATGACCTTCTCCCAACAGTAATACGGGGTGCTCCGACAGCTCACGCGGATCAATACGTTTTTTTCTGGACAAAGGGTGGTCTTCGGGGAGCAATACGACAAAAGGTTCATCGTAGACGGCGCGGGTGACGACCTCAGTCTCGGTAAATGGCAGCGCAACGAAGATGGCGTCCAGTTCGCCACTGGTGAGTTTGCCGCGTAAGCTTGAGGTGTAGCTTTCTTCAATAAACAACGGCATGTCTGGCGCTACCTTCTGCAACTGCGTTACCAGACGCGGAAACAGGTAGGGCCCGACCGTATAAATTGCTCCCACAGACAATATGCTGCCCAATGGATCCTTGCCCAGCTCGGCCAGCGAAAGCAGGTTGTGGGTTTCCTGTAATACGGTACGAGCCTGTTCTACAATGCGTTCGCCGGTGGGGGTAGCAGTCACCTTGTGGCGAGAGCGTTCGAACAGGCAGATGCCCAGTTCTTCTTCCAGCTTTTTAATGGCAATACTCAGCGTGGGCTGGCTGACGTTGCATTGCTCAGCCGCTTTACGAAAGTGGCCTGTTTCCGATAGGGCTATAAGATAGCGCAGTTCAGTGAGGGTCATAGTCTTTGTGTCATAGCAGTGTGTTTGTTTGCCAGCGCATAGTGTAACCATTGAGAGAAACTATTATGAAGAGCAAATCTGTTCTATTTGTCGGATGTGGTGATTTGGGAGCCCGGGCGGGCCAATTACTGCTGGCACAGGGTTGGCAGGTAGCGGGTGCGCGCCGCGATTCCAGCAGGTTGCCAGCGGGCTTTTCTGGATTTGATGCGGACTATGCTGTAGATGGCAGCCTGGAGTTTATCGCGCGCATGCAGCCGGATTATGTAGTAACCACCTTCAACCCCACGGAGCGCTCTGTGGCTGGCTACGAAGCAGGCTTTCACCTGGCCACTGCGAACTTGCTAGCTGCGCTGGATGCGCACCATCCCCGTCATATTATCGCGGTCTCCAGCACCCGGGTATTTGCGGAGCGCGATGGTGGTTGGGTTGACGAATCCAGCCCGTTGTCGGAAGAAGATCCCAGGGCGGTGGCCATGATCAGGGCGGAACAGCTGTTGCTGAACTCTGGTCACAACGCGTCGGTAGTGCGTTTTGCCGGCATCTACGGCACCCCTGGCGGCCGGCTATTATCGCGTATAAAAACCGGGCAGCTATGCCCGGCTCAGCCCCCTCGATATGGAAATCGCATTCATCGCGATGATTGTGCGAGGTTTTTGACGCACTTATTGCAGCGGGCCGATGCTGGGGCAATGGTGCAGCCGGTTTATATCGGTGTCGATGACCGACCGGCCCCACAGTTTGAGGTGGA
>JBALVO010000028.1:0-34800 GCA_036961445.1 Halioglobus sp. | reverse complement strand
CCGCCCTGGTCGAAGTGGTCATCGATAAATTTCTGGGACTATAGAAATTCGCCAGAATCGAGATCTACACACGATTCTGACAAATTAACTCCTCGTACCCAGGAAAATTAGCGTCCGTGTCTCCAGCAACCGCCCTTTCCCATTCAGTAAACGTACTCATCCCAAGAATTCGAGCGTGTTCAGCCCTGACCACGTGCCTGCCAAGATTGCATAGATTGTTGACCGCAGCAGAGCCTGCCCCATGAGCGCAGCGAGTGCTTCGCCTAGAGGCGCCTACTTTTGGTGGGTACCACAGGCGATTCGCTTTGCGGATGACAGTGAAGTCCCGTTCAGCTAAGAGGTCTTCGATATCCCGATGACTTTGATTGAAGCGATCGTAAAGCCAAACGGCGGAACTAATGACATCGGATGGGGGGGCGCCTAGCCGGAATCGATGGCGCTTATAAGTATTCATACCCGATAAAGCGGGACAGGCTCTCCGTCGATCTTAACAATTTCGTGGAGTTAAGTTGGCAATACCGTTCGATCAGCTGCTCGCACTCCTGGCATCGATCTTTAGCCATGGCGCCATCAGCGAATACGCCACGGGAATGACCATCAGGGTGAGCAAGGTTGAGCTGATCACTCCACCGATCACAGCAACGGCCAGAGGCCCGTATTGCCCGGCGCCCACGCCCACGCCCAGCGCCGCCGGCGACATGGCCAGGATCACGGTCAAGGAGGTCATTATGACCGGGCGCATACGTCGCGGGCATGCGGTGCGAATAGCCGTGGCGGTATCCATCCCTTCTGCACGCAAGCGATTGATTAAATCTACCAACAGAATCGAATTTTTTGACACCAGTCCTATCAGCAGGACCAGCCCAATCATGGAATATATGCTCAGGGTGTAACCAGCCAGCCACAGCGCAAACACACCGCCAACCATCGCCAGGGGCTGAGCCAGCATTACCAATAGCGGCTGCAGGAAAGAGTTAAACTGACTGGCGAGCACCATATAGATCAGCAGCAGGCCAGTACCGAACACGAACAGCAGATAGCCCCTGGATTTTTCCAGTTCGTTTGCCTGGCCGCCCAGTTCAAGCCGGTATCCCGGAGGCAATACCCCGGCGGCGACACCGCGAAACATCACCATGGCCTCCGCCAGCGATACGTCCGGCGTACTCAAATAAGTCGCCGCATAATTGAGATTCATGCGATTTACCGCCGCTGGGCCGTATTCCTCATGGATATTCACCACTGAATTAAGCCGAATCAGATCACCCTCGGAGCCACGCAGATAAATGTTTTCCAGGTCACCGGCATCGCGCATGGATTCATGCTGCGCCGCCAGGTGGATATCATAACGCTCACCATCCCCCGGCAGCTCACTGTACTTGGCAATATCGGCACCTCCGGCCAGCACTCGCAGGGAATCCCCAATAGTGCTGGTGTTGATGCCCAGGGCCTTGGCACGGTTACGGTCGATATCAAAGCGCAGCATCGGCCGATCCAGTTGCAGATCCATGCGGATATCACCCATACCCACAAGACCCACCAACTGCTCCAGTACCGACTGGGACAAGCGCGCCAACTCGTAAAGGTCGGGGCCCGTCACGTAGACCTGCAACGGCGCGTCACTCATACCGGAGATGAAAGGGAAATTTGCCACGTAGGACTGGAGACCGGACACCTCCGCCAGTTCAGCACGCACCTGGTTCATCAAACTTCGCTGAGAGTCTTCACGCTGCGCCTTCGGCTTGAGCATAACGTTGACCACGGCCTCATTAACATCACTACTGCGGGCCGAGCCTACCGTAGAAAATAGATGCCTGACTTCTTCATGCTCCGAGATCAACGACTCGACCTGGTCCAGCTTGGCGACCATATAGGCCACTGAAGAGCCAATGGGTGCCTTCAATCTAACCAGAAAGCGGGATTCATCATCCTCCGGGAAAAATTCAGCACCCAATTGCCCCACAAAGTAACCGCTACTCAACACTACCAGTGTTGCCACCAGCAGCACTACCCCGCGGTATCGCAGGCACTTGTCCAGTGCATATTTGTAAAACCGTTCGGTCCCAAAATGAAACTTCTGCAGTAGCGCTACAAGACCTTTTTTTTCACTGCTGGCCGGTTTCAAAAAACGTGCGCAAAGGGCCGGCGTCAGTGTCACGGACACGAACAATGAAGCCATTACGCCGACCACGACCACCACCGCAAACGAGCGCATGAACACACCGACCATACCCGGCATATAAATGACCGTAGCGAACATGCAAACCAGTGTCAGCGATGCGGCGACAACCGGAAACAGTACCTCTTGCGCGCCCCTACTCGCCGCCTCCTGGGCCGTGACAAGCCCACTCTCGTGTTGGCGATGGATGTTCTCCAGGACCACGATGGCATCGTCGACCACCACCCCGATCAGCAGTAGCAAGGCCGACAGGGTCATGATGTTGAACGTATAGTCACCAAAATACATGACCATCACGGCACCCGCCAGGGACACGGGAATGGCGGTGGCAATGATCAGGGTGGCGGGCAGGTTCAACAGGAAAAACAGCACCACCACCGCCGCCAGAAGCGTACCCTCGACCACATGATTTTGCAGCGCGGTGACGGTGCCTTCGATGATATCGGACTCATCGGTGGCGACAATAAGCTCCACCCCTTCGGGAAGTGCAGGACGCACCAGCGTGTCAAGGCGTTCAACCACGGCTCGAACAATGGCTACTGTGTTCGCGTTCTGCACCTTCTGGATGCCGATGGCCACACCTTCGCGACCATTGAAGCGGGCCAGGCTCCGCTTGTCAGACAGGCCATCGCTGAGCGTGGCAATCTCGTCGAGCTTTACCGGAATCTGGTCACGCCATAGTACCACCAGACTCCCAAGCTCCCGCACGGTGTGATACTCAAGGTCCAGGTGCAGCAGTTTTTCAAGTTTGCCACTAACCAGGTAGCCTCCGGGTATTTGGATATGCTCGCGACCGAACGCGGCGATCACGTCCTGCGTGGTAATACCAAGTCTCGACATTTTGGCCAGATTGATGTCTACCCGAATCTTGCGTTCACGTCCTCCACCTACCAGTATTTCACCAACGCCGTTGATGTTTTCCAACGCCTTTTTGACCTGTCGCCTGGCTATCCGGTTAAGTTCATTCAGGGGACGATCCCCTTTTAAAACCAGCCATAGGACGGGAATGGCATTGGGGTCAATTTTGGCAACGATGGGTGTCTCGGCCTGGTCGGGCAAGTCGTTGATGATCTGGTTAACCTTGGCCTGAACCTCATTAAAGGCCACATTCGCGTCCTTGCTGAGTTCGAAACTTACCCGCACCTGCGACACGCTGGGCAGCGATTGTGAACGCACGTAGTCAACGGCCGATATTGAATTGACCGCAGATTCAATAATACTGGTAATACTGCTGTCCATTACTTCCGGGCTGGCGCCGGGGTTGATCGTCGTAATATTGACCACAGGCGGACTGACATTAGGCATGCGATCGAGTCCGATATCCCTAAGCCCAATCAGCCCGAACAGGATGATAGCGGCGCTGAGCATATAGGCCAGTACCCGGCGCCGAATAAAAATATCGACAAAGTTCATGACTCAGGCTTGTTCGCACTAATGACCAATCGACTGCCGTCCCTGATCAGCGCAGAGCCCTCAGCCACTACCTGGTCCTGCTGCGACAGACCGTCAACGATTTCCACCCAGTCGTCTTCACGCCAGCCCAGCTCGACTGCACGCTGGCGGGCGCGATCGCCATCGACGACAAAAACAACATCGTGCCCGTCACGGCGCACCACGGACACTATGGGCACCGTCACAGCGTCCTGACTCTGGCCCAGGATCAACGTCGCGTCCACACTGGCGCCGGGGTACCAGTTACCGGGGTTGTCAAACTCAACAATGACATCCAGCGCGCGACTGTGTGGATTGATCCGCGGGTTGATGCTGGTCACCGTGCCAACGGCAACGGTGTCCCGCGCCGCTGGCGTTTGCAACCTTACCTGTTGGCCAACAGCGATACTGGCCGCGTGATGTTCGGGAAAGGCAATACGTGCTCGCAGCCTCTGCACTGAGACCAGCTCGAATAGGGGCTGCCCCGGGGTAACGTAATCGCCCAGGGAAACGTGACGACTGGCGATCAACCCAGTACATGGCGCATGCACCTGGGTCTTGGATTCAAGATAAAGCGCCTGCTCCCGTTGTTTTCTCGCCACGTTGCGCAGCGCTTCTAGCATCTGCAACTGCGCCTGCTCATCTTCGAGTCTATCCTTGGACACAGACTGCGACTTGTTCAAGTGCAGCAGACGGTTGACCTCTCTTTGCTGGTTGTCCAGTAACACGTCCTGGCGTTGCAATTCGGCAGCCGCCTTGTCCGCCTCGATAGCATGCAAAGTATTATCGATGGTCGCCAGCAATTGCCGTGCATCAATCGACGCGCCCTCGCTGACCTGGATGCTGACGATCTGGCCTGAGGTCTCTGCAGAGATTGTCGGGTGATGAATGGCCTCAACACTGCCCAGGGAGGTAAGCACATAGTCAATTGACCGCCTTTGAGGCATGGTAGCTGTAACGCGGACACCCGATGCAGCCTCTTTAGTCACCAGTTCCGGCGCAGCGGGATCCGCGCAGCCAGAGATTGCAAGCAACAGCACACTGATGATGAGGCGGCTCATGCTGCCCTTATCCCGGATAAAAACAGCTGGGTGATATGCGCCGCCAACGCCGCCAAGCTCGTTTCTTGCGCTGGATGGTGGGGCAAGTAAGGAGCGAGTTTACGGGCCTCCAGGTGGTGAAACACCAGCCCCGCCATAGAAAAAATCAGTAATTGAGGATCGCGCTCGGGGGCCAGTTCAGCCATCAGCGCATACAGGCGCTCGTAGAAAGCGGCAAAGGTATTACGGGCCAGGGCCGCCAACCTGCGCTCGTCTCCTTCGATCAGTTCGCGCAGATAGACACGCCTGAAGCGGTGGTCTTCGTCCATGATTTCCAGCATCGCGGTAATCAGCGACCCCAGTTGCTGCTCGGGGTCGTTGATGTCGACCAGCTGATCACCGATATCCCGTGTGAGTTCCTCAAACAGGTAGGTGATTGCCCCGAGATAGAGCGCATCCTTGTTGGCAAAATGATGGTAGATAGCTGCTTGGGTGATGCCCACAGCACCGGCGATATCGCGCATCGAAACGCCAGCATAGCCGTGTTTCGCAAATAGCTGTGCAGCGGTGTCCAGCAATCGCACCTGGGTTTTTTCCACAACAACGCCCTATTGAACGTTCGTTTAATAATATAGTAAAGGTAACGCCACCGGTCAAATCATGCGCGCAACAGCTAATGCCGCTTGCCATTGACCTTCCCCAAGACTTGATCGCTGAAAAAGCTAGCGCCGTAGCCACAATGTTTTCGCTGCAAGCGGCGGTACAGTTATACAGAGTATCTAATGATGCCAGGAGGGAACCGGTGTCATTTATCTGTGTTGCTACCTGACAAAATGAGGCAGGCTCTCCACCGATGCTCTCAATTTCGGGGAGTTAACTTGGCGATACCCAGAAACACTGTCGCGGTTTGTTTGAACTACCGATGGTGGCTTGAGTTACCATTTCGCCAGGAACAGGTCTGTTGGCGGGGACAACCTCAGTTAGGAAATCCCCGTTATGAGAGTGCCTATAATATACCCGACGGTCTTAGGATTATCTGGGCGGCAATTTCAGCGGAAGCAGGTTGCCTGGACATAAACTCAGCCTGGTCCTTCTTCACTTTTTCCTGCCACTTGCCCATGCTGGTAAAACTTTCAAAGCCCAGGGCGTACATCATCAACCCCGAATAGCGACCACCCATTACCTGCCACAACCTGGGGTTGGCGCCGTGCTTGAGGTGCAATTCTTTTGCCTGCGCACAGGATTTAAGAAAATTTCCGGCGTTGCCTTCCTGCGGGAGCACATTCCAGGCTGTTGCCGCGATAATGTTGCCAGAGGAATCGACGCCCTCTTCAAAGCCTGGCACCTCAACCATCTCAAAGCTGTCGAGAAGTTCGCCCGTTCGATTCAGAATGCTGGACATATAGAGCTTTTGCATCGCTTTGTCTTTTAGCATTTTATCGGTAAGCCTTCCGTACTCTTTCCAGTCTTTGTATAGCGTGGAACTCCAAACCTCGATACCTGGAACCCCCGAATGCGATACCCGCACCGCGTTTCGCAAACCTTTTTTCTGCATCAGTGCCGCGGTCTCGGCTACCGACTGCATAAACTCTGCCTCCTTGCCAACGATGCTCGTCATAACCTGAATTCTTGCTATAGCCATAACCTACTATCCTTTTCCTTGGGAGAATTTAACCACTGCCCAGATCATCGACCTGAAATTTAAAGCTAGTTGTTACCTTCGTTTTCAGCAAATAACAATAAGTTACTAAAACTCATTCCTTTAGTCGCTGAGCCTGCCCCATGAGCGCAGTGAATGCTTCGCCTAAAAGCGCCTACTTTTGGTGGGTACCAGAGTCCGATCGCTTTGCGACTGACAGTGATGCCCCGTTGGGCCAACAAGTAGTCGATGTGAAGGTGACTGAGATTGAAGCGGTACTAGAGCCAGACGGAGTAACTGATAACCTTGCGGGTAAATCGATGATGTTTGTATGTATTCATACCCGATCTCAATATTCGAATAGGACGACCCGGGCCAACAGATTGGGTCAGCCAGGCCAGGGAGGAAATTTACCAGTAACGCACGCGCCCGGTATCGACATGAATAAAGTTGGAACCGGTATAGAGACCGACGCCGCCCGCCTTCATCTCGCTGGCTGCGCGGTGTAATGTCGCCAGCTGCGTGCCGGGTAGCCGGATATCAATGGCCTGGCCAAGCATATGCGTACTGCGTTTGGCCACGCCGTTGCTCTTGGCCTGCAACATGGCGTTGCTGGCGGGAGAACGGTAACCGGAAATCACTTCGTAGTCGCGGCGTGAATTCACACGCTGCTGCAGAGACGACAGCAGATCGAGAAGGCCAGGGTCTATAGGGTATACTTCGCCACTGCGATGATCGCGCAGCACCGTGTTGATGGCGGAGAGGGATTCCGGCAGGTAGTGGCCTGCCATCCAATAGGGTTGGCTGATATGCTCGCCGGTGTGTAGATTTTTCAGCGACAAACTGCGTTCGCTCGCCGCCCATACCTTCGACAGCGGTGCCATCGCCAATACGGAGCCTGCCAGGGAGGCCCGCAGGAGCAGCCGGCGGGTGGGATTGACCGCATTATTCGTTGATTCGTCGACTGCCATAAACGTGATTGTGCCCCGATTGGATAGACGTTATTGGGGCGTAAATATACAGGGATTTTTGTGCACATCAAAGATAAATCTTATTCAATCCAAAGAGTTACACTGCTCGGCCTGTTGTGTATCTGCAGCCTTTTGCCGTTCGCCTCGACCGCCCTGGCCAGCCAGGCACTGATGCAGCCCATCCTGCAGCGCCTCTCTGCCGAGGGACAGCTTGAGCTGGCCGGTGCCAAGGTCTACGACCTGCCGGTCACCCAGGAATTCTATGCGCGAGATTACTCCACGCCGGCCTGGACCAATCCAGCCGCGGTTCGGGAACTCGCCGCAGCCATCGACCAGGCCTGGCGCGAGGGCATGAGCGGCCGGGACTACCACCAGGACCAGGTGCAGGGGCTGCTCGAGGGCACACTCGGACTCGATGCAGCCGAACGTGACCTCCTGCTCACCGATTCACTCGTGCGCCTTGTCTACCACTATGCCCTGGGGAAACTTGACCCCGGCAAATATGTCGCCTCCTGGAACTTCGACCGGGACCTTCCGGAGATCGATGCTGTCGCCTGGCTGGGTGAATCGATTGTAAACGGGGGTATCGGTGCCAGCCTCGACATATTGAAGCCCGCAACTCCGATATATCACCACCTGGTGCTTGCACTGGCGGAATATCGCTTGATTGCAGAGCACGGTGGTTGGAACAGTGTTGCCGACGGCCCGATCCTGAGTCTGGGCGACCGCGACATCCGGGTGGCGCAGTTGCGCCGCCGTCTGCAGGCGGAAGGGAGCGCCAACCTGGAAGCGGCGGCCGAGGCGGACTATTTTGACGCCGGCCTCGAACAGGCCATCATCCGCTTCCAGTCTCGTTATCGACTCGATGCGGACGGCGTCGTCGGTCGTCAGACCCTGGCGGCAATGAATGTACGGGTCGAGCGAAGGATTGGCCAGATCCGGGTTAACCTGGAGCGCGCCCGTGTACTGCGGGATATTCCCCCAACTGCCGTGGTCGTCGATATCGCGGGATTCGAGGTAGCGCTGTTTCGCGATGGCCAGCGCCTGCTCCACAGACGCGCCCAAGTGGGGCGGCCCTATCGCAGCACACCGGTATTCCGCGATGTCATCACCTACATAGAGATCAACCCTACCTGGACCGTGCCACCCACCATATTCGCAAAAGATGTGCTACCCGCCATTAAGCAGGATCCCGACTATCTAAAGAAAAAGAATATGCAAGTAATTACCATGCAGGGCGCGGAGGTGGACCCGGCGACCGTGGACTGGCAACTTTACCCGCGGCAGGGATTTCCGTATATGATCCGCCAGACTCCGGGCCCCCATAATGCGCTGGGACGACTCAAGGTCATGTTTCCCAATGAACACATGGTGTACCTGCATGACACGCCCAGCCGGGAACTGTTCGAGCGCAGTGAGCGTACCTTCAGTTCGGGTTGTATTCGCGTCGAGAATATCGAGCAGTTGGCCGAGTTGCTGCTGGACGATCCGCAGTTGTGGGACCTGGCCGCCATTGACGCAGCCATTGATAGCCGCGAGACCAGGCGCGTATCCCTGCGTCAGCCGATTCCCATCTACCTCGTCTACTGGACGGTACAGGTACAGGCGGATGGCAAAGTGCAATTCAAGCACGACCCCTACGATCGCGACGCGCTTATCATCAAAGTGCTGGACCAGCCTCTGGTGCCCGATCCAGCGCGTATAGGAAGCGCGGCGGGCCCAAGCTAAGTGTGCAGCGCGTTGCCTCTAAGAGCCGGGTTCAAGCTATGCCATCGACAGATTGTGCGAATTATCAATTGGCGGTAGTGTGCTGAACAAAGGGTTATTGCTCTGCCACCGAATTGCCCTGGCCACAAAAGGGTGTAATAGTGAATCTTCCCGTTGGGTTGCTGGTTACAGTTCTGCAAACTCGTCGAATCCGACCCTGGCGCCTTATCCGGGGCGCCATTGTTGTGTATATCACACTGATGGCTACCGGCTTTCTCCCCGCCAGTCTTTCGCCTGCGCCACAGGTGATGGCACAGTCCACTGACATCTGGCTAATGATCGATACGAACGAACTGACACTGGGCGTAATGCAGGGCTCGCGCATACTGGCAAGATACAAAAATATTGCCATCGGAAGTAATGGCACAACGCGGGAAAAACGGGTGAAGGACGAAAAAACGCCCCTGGGTGACTTTCGAATTACCGGCATCAGACCCAGCAAGCGCTTTCAACTGTTCCTGGCTATCGATTACCCCAACATGGATCATGTAGAACGTGCACTCGCAGG
Organism: Halioglobus sp.; assembly: GCA_036961445.1. Classification (GTDB taxonomy): domain Bacteria; phylum Pseudomonadota; class Gammaproteobacteria; order Pseudomonadales; family Halieaceae; genus JBALVO01. Next base: position 25,268 of record JBALVO010000028.1, on the reverse strand, counting down.
CGGCCGCATAACCACCAAGGAATACCAGGCCCTGCTCGGGGCACTCAGCAAGGGGAAACCACCACCCCAGGGGACGAGTCTGGGCGGCAATCTGGGCATTCATGGAATCGGTGCGGGTAGTCTGCAAATCCACAACAACGTAAATTGGACCGACGGTTGTATCGCCTTGACCAACGAGCAGGTGCAAAAACTGGCCGGCTGGGTGAGTGTCGGAACGCGGGTGAGGATACGCTAGCGGTGACTGCCAGACTCACGCCATCAAATATTATCTTGCGCTGCGGTTTCAGATCCACGAAAATGCCTGGGCACCGGTCTCATATGCAATCACCGCGGCGGGACTCGCGTTCGTCCTGTGCTGTTCTGCGGGGAGACCAGCCCTGATAATGGCATTCAACCGGCGCAGGCAATATTATTGAACTAAGGGAGCAACCATTATGCGCAATATACAAAAGATAACAACGGCAGGGCTGATGGTGTCGGCCCTGACGATTTTACCGGGTTGTGCGACAACGTCCGATCTTGACGCACTGCGCGCTGAAGTGGAAAAATCAAATGCCGCGGCCAGTCAGGCGGCAGCCGATGCGGCCAGCGCCAAGCAGGATGCAGCAGCTGCCAAGGCTGCGGCTGAAGCGGCGCAAGATACGGCCCGGCAGACCAATGAGAAGCTGGATCGCATGTTCAAGAAATCGATGTACAAATAGCCCAAACCCGAACTTCGATAGACTGCCGTAAGACATAGTAGGGAGCCAAAGCGGGCAAACCCATTCTGGCCCCCTGCATGATTACTCCTTGGAGACCACCACCGGTAGTCCATCCTGCCGGCTAATGGCCTGTTCGATCTCCCGCTCACTCACTCGCGCTGCCCGCTTGAGCAGCGCCTCATCTATAGCGGCCATCACAATCTCCACCAGCGCGTCCCGGCTGACCTGGTCCTCCTCCAGTGGCGGATGGATCTCGAGATAAAGTTCGCCACCATACCACCCGGCCTTGGCGGGTTGATTGATGATGCGCACCGGTGTGCCGACCGGTATATCGGGAAACAGGCTTTCAATATCTTCCGGCAACATCCTGATACAGCCATGCGATACCCGCATACCCACACCAAATGCCTTATTGGTGCCGTGTATCAGATAGCCCGGAAGACCCAGTCGCAATGCATAACGTCCCAGCGGGTTTAGCGGCCCTGGGGGAACAACATCGGGCAACGGGTCGCCATCTTCAGCATGTTCGCGGCGAATTGATTCAGGCGGCCTCCAGGCGGGGTCCCTCTCTTTTGCCACCAGTGTTGTATGTCCCAGGGGGGTAGCCCAGTCCATGCGACCAATGCTGACAGGATAGGTTTGTACCCGGGCGGTTTGGCCTGGCTGTTGTTCGGGAAAGAAATAAAGACGCATCTCCGGCAGGTTCAATACCAGGCCCTCGCGAGGAGGCGGGGGTAGAATGCGGCGTGAGGGAATGATGATATTCACACCATCACCGGGCAACCAGCGATCGACACCGGGGTTGGCGCGCACTATTTCTTCCTGACCAATATCGTGACGCCTCGCGACATCAAGTAGCGTGTCTTCTGGCAAGGCCTCAACCATCTCTGCTGCGCCCACAAGATCAAACTCAGGCGGCGGCAAATCAAAGGTAGCGGCTGTTACCCACAAGGGAACGAGTGAAGCCAGACAAAGTACCGTGGCACGCATGGCCCAACAGTATTTCAATTGTGCTGCAAATTACAAGCTTCTCTGCGGATTTTTCTCGGCACTAACCAGTTAACTTGAGGCCATGGGCTAGCGCTACAAAAACTGCGCTGGAGTGCCCGGAAATACTTCATCTGGCTCCGCTTTGAGCCTTACTGGAAACTTTGGAAAACTGGGATTCAGAGAAACCCATCATGTTAATTGCACTAACCGGTCTCTACCGTCTGGACGATTCCCACTGAAGATTACGCCAAACTGCTTCACGAGATCACTTTCGCTTAGCTCGGACACTGAGAAAATATTACTCTGACAAACCTACTTTGTTCAGCAGGGTCTTGAACCGGGTATCCCCGCGAATAAAGTCGTAGCCTGGATTGACTTTCATGCTCAGCACACTGCGCGATCCTGTGCGGCCCGCAGCAGCCTGTTCAAGTGCATCGAGTGTGCCTTCCCGATTCCCGATAAAGGCATACACCTGCGGAAGATCCTCCGCCCCTAATTTTAACCGGCGGATCAATTCCGGCGACAAATTGCCGGCTGTACCGTTTTGTGCGTAGTCGATAAACATCTGACCAACCTCCTCCGCTGCGACTAGATCCGCATTTGTTACAGCGGCCCACGAGCGGAAAATTTTCGCTGCATTCTCCGGACGACTGGCGCGCAATTCATGCAACCAGAGATTGCGCCTCAGTGCATAGTACTCTGGTTCACGAGATTCCAGTTGATTCCCCAATTCGAGTGCCACGTCGTATTGTCCCGCATCCACCAATATGTAGACGAGATTCATCTGCATTAGTAGTGAGAGCGGATCGACGGACACGGCGCGCCGTGCGTACTCGAGAGCTTCTTCATGCCTGCCCTGCCAAGACAGAGTGTGGGAAATCCAGTGCAATGCATTGGTATTATTCGATTGAATCTCTAGAGCACGATTGAATGTTTCCTCCGCGCCCTTCCAGTCATAGTCATGGATCAATCGGTTCCAAGCCAGTGATGTGATCACTTCCGGGAGTTCCGGATCTAACTCCAGGGCATTCTCTACGGCCGAATTCGATTTACGAATTACCATGTCTCGATCCGCGCCGGACCAGTATTCCGGCAGTAACATGTAAGCATCCGCCAATCCTGAGTGGGCGAGTGCAAAGTTCGGATCTAGCTCAATGACTTTCTCAAAGTATTCGACCGCGGCTTGCAGCGATTCCTTTGTGCGATCCTCTAGCATGCGCTTTCCAATAAAATAGGTCTCCAATGCAGCGATGTTATTGGTCGGCACGCTAACCAGCCGTCGCTGCTCATCCGCAGTCAGAGTCACCTGCAGCGCATTGGCAATCGCCATTGCGATCTCGCTCTGTATTGAGAAAATGTTGTGTGCCGTTAATTCTCGGTCAAATGAGTCTGCCCACAAGTGCCTGTCTGTCCCCGCATCAATTAGTTGGGCATTGATTCGCACGCGGTCCCCAACACGCTGCACGCCACCTTCAAGGACGGTTGCCACGCCTAATTCTTTCGCAATTTCGGGTATTGTTTTCATGGTTTCACGGTACTGGATAACTGATGTGCGGGAAATCGTTCGTATCGAGCCGATCCTGGAAACATGGCTTACAAGATCATCATGTATCCCATTAGTGAATGCTTCATTGGACTCCTCCCCGCTCAGGTTAGCAAATGGCAACACAGCAACGGACCTGGCAGAGGTCTCACGTCCAATCTCCGATTTGCCTCCCTGTGAGGCGAGCCTGTCCAGATACAAATACCCGACCGCAAACACCAGCACGCCGATGAGGGCAAATTCTATTACGCGCGAACGCGACAGTGGGTGCGGCTGAAAGGGGACGCCCGCCGTAGTACGTGTGACGCCCTTGGAAGTGAGATCGAATACCCAAGCAAGAACCAGGGCGATGGGGAAGCCGGCTGCGGCTATCACTAGAACCAATGTAATCGCCTGTTCCGGCAGTCCCAGTGGCGGAAAAATCACATCGGACAGTTGCAATAGTAACCAGGCGATCGCGGCGTATACCACGGCCACCTTATAAACCTTCCGCTGTTTCAGTTCTGCTAGAAACTTTTGCATTGTATAAGTCTAGCAGTTTCATGAGGAGTAACTTCAAGTCTCACATGAAAATCAGCCCACACCATTTACCTCCCCCTGGCAGGCAAAAATCATCTTCGGACCAAATAGTGGTTCCCTGCAAATGACGCTTATGTGGAGCGAGCAAGTACTCTATTGCAGCCCCTCAAATCCCATCAACGAACAGCCCGAGCGCAGTGAACACCTGCCGTTGACCTTCCCCTCTTCAGATCCACCACAGTGCGCGGGGGCCATCCCATACTTTTTCGAGCTATCTGTATACGTATCCATGCACGAAAAATTTCAACCTCTCTTATAGTAATAAATACAATATATAACGTTTAAAATCAAATATTTATAATATATAATTAATGTATTTTATCGCTATTAGCCATCGCCACAAAGTCATGATTCAAACGCAGAAAGGACCTTAACTATGACTCGTAACTCTCCAGCAGCAAAAAAGAAAAAACCCGACAACCCCATCCAGGTCCTGAAGGAGGCCACCTGCCCCACTTCATCCGCTGGTACTGACTCATCGTACGTCCACCATAGACATCGAGGTCTGTGGCCGGTGCGATGGTGCGATGGTGCGATGGTGCTGCCAGGGTAATAGCTTGCATCGAAGACCAGGGTATTATCCAACGCTTCCTAGTCCCATAACGGACCTCGATAAGCGCCCCATTCACTAACGAAAACAAGCTTTACGGTAATTTCGTCTTCACGAGTTTTATTGAGGCTTTTGGTTTCATGACGAAGGTGGCACTGCTGGCAGAAACGATGAATCATCATCCAGAATGGCACAACGTATACAGCTGTGTGAAAATTCACCTGACAACACACGATGTAAACGGTATTTCAGAACGTGATTTCACTCTTGCGAGTCAGATAGACAGTTTACTGTAGGCATTTAGTGCATTCTCGCATTTAATGCCCAAACTTTCCCTACGGCATCCGACTTTGAATCGGATAGTCGAAAGGCTTATTCGCCCATCCTTACAGCGCCTGCGTGAACTGATAGATCAGTCTTTTCGCGGGACTCTAAAAATCGGCGCTATGCCGAAGCTTCAGGGTAGTCAAGGCGTCGCCGGACATAACCTAAGAATCAAATGACAGAGCCTTCCCTTTGGATAGCAATCCATGCTTCGATCTTTCCCCCGACTTTGATTGGAAGTACTCTCCAGTACATAATGAAAGGGGTTCCATCTTTTTTATAATTGATAGCTTTTCCTTCGAATTTACCGCCCGATTTTAGCGCTACGGCAAGACGATTGATAACTTTTTTGTCAGTACCCACCCCCTGAAGAATCCGGGGGGTTTTTCCTATGACCTCGAACGGATCATGACCGGTTAATTTTTTGAACGCCTTATTCGCGTAGATGATTTTTCCACTAGCCGTCGCGTCAGTTATCAAGATTGAGTCGAAGCTGTTCGCCGCGAGCACCTTCAACAGTGTCAAGCTAGTTTCGGTTTTACCAAGAGATGTCTCGATTGTAGATCCCACTTTTTACCCTCATTTTTTGTGTTTCCAAGTCATATTTACGCAGCGGGGGCGTATTGGGATCACCAGGTAATAAAAAATTCACTCTCCTGGACCCGGAAAAACTTGCGGCCTGACTCATGCCACTGCCCGGCACTGACAAGTTACCTCAACAAGGTGATAGGTATCTATAACCGGATCTCAAGCAACCGCTTTACTCCATTTTTCAAACGCACTCACCTTCAATTCCCGATAGTGCTCAGCCCTAAGCAAGTGCGTCCCGAGATTAAATAGCTTACTAACCGCTGCAGCGCCAGACTGCGCAACTGATAATGTCGGGCGAGAATCGCTGGCGCTTATAAATATTCTTACGTCGATTCTATCAATTACGGCGAGTTAAGTTGGCAATACCATGGCCACAGTGACCTCAAGGGTTCGAAAATCGGTATTCTCGCCCGCAATTGCAATGCCGCTTTCCTGTGCCTGGCGAAATGATAATTTACTTGTCGGCACCCTTAGTTGGTCTCGGCTCTGAATTCTCCTGGCAAAAAGACAATCGATCGTCGTTCTGTGACAAGTTTCTATCGGCCCGGTTCGTTATGCTAAGGTCCTTCATACCTGGGATCAAAAAGGAGGAAAACAATGTCGAGTCGTGATTTTGCAGGAAAGTCCGTTTTCATTACCGGAGCCGGTTCCGGTATCGGTTACGAAATTGCTCTGGCCTTCGCCCGAGAAGGAGCCGATATCCTGGCGACAGACGTAAGTCAGGAGGGCCTGGCAAAACTGCATCCCGAAGTGGAGAGTCACGGAGTGACATACCGGTCCGAGATTCTCAACGTCGCTGACGAGCAGGCCTTCCAGCAACTGGCCGAACAACTGGCAGCCCAGGACTCTCTGCCGGATATTGTGGTCAACAATGCGGGGATCGCCTACCTTGACACGTTCGCCAACACCAGTAGTGAGCTATGGCGCCGCACATTCGACGTAAACGTAATGGGTGTGGTTCACGGCAGTCGGTTGTTTATCAATCACTGGCAACAAGCGAGCAAGGCGGGGTACCTGGTAAACATAGCCTCCGGGGCATCGGTGACCCCGGTACCCAATATGGCGGCCTATGCGGCCAGTAAGTACGCGGTGGAAGGTCTCTGTGACGTCATCGCCATGGAACTGGCAGGCAGCAACATCCAGGTGAGTTGTGTCCATCCCGGCGTGATAAACACGGCGATTGTGCAACACAATGACCAGATGGCCATGCCCGCTGAGCAGGTAGAACGCTTACAGCGGCACTATATCGAAAAGGGTGCCCATCCGAGGGTGGTGGCAAAGGCAATCCTCAAGGGTGTCAAAAAGAACAAGGGCAACATATTTGTGGGCCCGGGCACCACACTACCCCCCCTGATGAAGCGCTTACTGCCGCGGTCCCTGTTCCGCGCAATACTCAGAAGTGAGGCGCGGAAGATCGGGTATCTGTAGTAGCCTGAATACAGGGTCCCACCCGATTCCCAGTCCCGGACCCCGGATCCGGATAGGGCGATCAATCAGCGGGGTTACTAATTAGCTTGTCTAACATTCCGTCCAGATCGAGCTCCACTTCTCGAGTTTGCCCGCCCAGCTGCATAAACCTTGCCATACCCTCCCGGGCTGCCGGCGTTGCCAGGGCCCGGTTGAAACAATGTTGCTCTTCAAGCAGCGCATCCACAGTCGCCATCCCGTCTCCCGCGTCTACCGCCGCCTTGGCCAGGGCAACGGTTTCAGGGGGGAAGGCAGCAATGCGTCGTGCCAGACGCAGCACAAACGGCGACAACTCCTCCGGTGGCAGTGCGCGGTTGATGTAGCCGTAGCGCTCCGCCACTTCCGCGGTGATGTCTTCGCAACCCAGGATGACTTCGAGCGCCCGGCCACGCCCGATGAGGCGCGGCAAACGAGCGCTCCCTCCACCCCCCGGAATGATGCCCACAGCCACCTCGGGCTGGCTGAATACGGACCCGTAGGCCGCAAACCGCATGTCCAGAGCGAGCAGCAGTTCGCTGCCGCCACCCCGTGCCCGCCCTGCAATCTTGCCGATGGTCACTTTGGGCATGGTTCTGAATTTTTCCAGCATTTCGTGAAAAAACGATAATGTGGTGGGCTTCTCAGTGTCCGCCTCGGGCATCTGCTGAATAAGCGTGATATCCGCGTGGGCAATGAAGAAATCGGTGTCAGCACTTTCGAAAATTACTACCCGGACGTCGTCGTCCGTTTCAAGATCGTGTCCAAGCCGGATCATCTCCTCGATCATGGGCATATCAAACAGGTTTATCGGGGGATTATCGATAGCAACCGTAGCGACACCGCTGTCGACGGTTGTCTTCAGTAAGTTGTAGTTTTCATAGCGCATAAGATTAGGTTCCTACGTCAGATATCAATTGGCCAATAAAAGCAGCCGCGGGGCAGTCTACTGTCAGGAAATCAGCAGCCCACCATCGATCACATGCTCTGTGCCGGTCACCCACCTGGCGGCGTCCGAAGCAAGATACAGTACCATATTTGCCACGTCAGACGGCTCTCCGAAACCCAGGGGATGTGAACCCCTGAGCATGGCTTCTGCGTCAGCGACGGTAGGGGCTAGCCCGATATCGACATAGCCCTGGTATAGTTCCGGGGCCATATTCGTTTGTACCACCCCGGGACAGACCGTATTGACTCTTATCCCGAATCCCATACGCGCGCATTCATCCGCTACTCCCTTGCCTAACTGCTTGAGCGCACCTTTGCTCGCCGCATAATGACTGAGCCCGGTGTAGGCGTTCAGAGAGGATACAGAACCGATATTGACTATAGAGCCGCCGGTACCCGCACTGCCTCCAGGCCGCATGACTCGAATTGCGTGCTGCATTCCCAGGAACGCGCCCTCCAGATTGATCCCCATGGTATGTCTCAGGTCCTCCAGTGACAGATCAACGAAGAATTTCGGCGTACCAATACCGGCATTATTGACCAGCACATCCAAACCGCCAAAGGTCGCTACCGTGGCATCTACAACTTTCTGCCATTGATCATTGTCGCGCACATCGAGAGGCTGGAAGTCGGCCTTACCGCCAGCATTTGTTATTGATGCGACTTCTGCCCGGGCATCTGCTTCCGAAGAAGCCGTGGTCGCCATTACACTGGCCCCGGCCTCTGCACAACGATGTGCTATGGCCGCGCCTATGCCCCTGGCTGCACCTGTAACCAGAACAATTTTATCTTGTAAATCAATTCCACGGGGTGTAACACTCATCATGGTGCCTCTTCAGTTTTTGGCGTGGGGGATCAATGTCATTCAAATTACACGTAAGCCGTCGATAACTCTTGGCTTGATAAGCTATAAGCCGGTCTTTACGGGCAAGTATTTTAAGTACCCCCGAAAATCGTCAAGAAGCCGCGACACCATGCCATCATACAAATTGTCATCAGTTACATAGAGATGAGTACGTCACACGGTATCGGCAAACTAACTCCTTCATATCACACAGGCCCGGTGTCTGCGCTTACGCGACGGGTATAGAGAGCACCGAACTTGATGCACCAAAGTCGGATCGTTTCGTGGCTAACGGTGATGCCTCGTTCAGCGCGCAGATCTTCAAAATCGCGATGGCTGAGGTTGAAGCGATAATAGAGCCAGACTGCGTAACTGACGATGTCAGGCGGGGGGGCGCCTAGCCGGAATCGGTGGCATTTATATGTATTCATACCCGATAAAGCGGGGCAGGCTCTTCGCCGATCCTATCAACATCAGCGCTTTAACTTGGCAATACCATTCCTATCAATTGATCGTGCAGAGGGCCATACTGACATTGTTACGCGTCGACTTAGCTGTTTAAAGGGAGTTCACTGCGTAGCTACAGCACTTAGGTTGGCTCAAACTGAGCTCTAGGTTTAAGAGGTTACCTCAAGAGGAAAGTATCATGAGTAAAGGACAAGACAGTAAAAAAAATACCAAAAAGAAGCCACTTTTAACAGCGAAAGAGAAGAAGGCCGCAAAGGCAGCTAAGAAATCCACAAGCAATGTTTTAGGTAGTTAAGCGCGGGATAGTCATCGGATTTTTTCTATGGCCTTTATTTTTTATTTAAAAACAGAGTAGAGGCAAATTAACTTTCTCAGACTGCTTTAATCTGTCATAGGTTTCAAGCAACCGCCCCGCTTCACTCTTCGAGCGCACTGATCCTAAGATCACGATAATGCTGCTCGCCGATCAGGTGCCTGCTCAGATTGAACAAGTTCTACATAGCGGCATGGGCACTAACGACTCGTTGCGCCTGCCGCATTGATTTGAACTTGCGCATCCCTCGCTCCCTGACACGGGTAGCCTCGTGAGATTGCTCTGCCCGGTTATTAGCATAACGCTCTGTGACATGGATGGACTCAGGAACCAGTTCCTGGCGGGCTATCGGATAGCTGCGCAGTTTGTCAGTCACGGTTTTTCTGGGATCATCGCCATGGCTTCGTAACAGGCGCTTGAAAAAAACGCTTAGCTGCCGCCCCATCACGCTTTTCTTGAAGATACACATCAACGAACTCACCATATCCAGCAAAAGTAGGCGCTTTTAGACGAAGTACTTCGTGGGGCAGGCTCTCCGCCGATTCTAGCGATGTCAGGCAGCTAACCTGGCAATACCAGCGGATCGAATTTGTTATCAATCATTGGCCAACGGTGCTCTTGGGCGAACGGGAAACTAATGAGACATTCTCTACCAAATACCCTATAACGTAGAGGGGTTAAAGCTGCCCGCCCGGGTGATGAAATTTATTGAGGACAGAAAAATATGAGCGACGCCCTGCATATAACGACTGAAAATCACATCGCCCATGTTCGGTTGAACCGGCCGGACAGTCACAACGCCATCGATGGATCCATTTTGAGCGGACTGCTGGAATTTGCCCGGCAGATGATGCAGCCCTCTGAGGTACGGGTAATCGTTTTGTCAGGCAATGGCAAAAGCTTCTGCGCTGGACTGGATATGAGTTCATTTGCCGAGATGAGCAGCGGCGACCTGTCCGGTGACAGCGAAAACGTGACCGAGGCGATGCAGGATATCAGTCCTGGGGGCGCTAACCGGGCGCAACAGGTGGGCTGGCTGTGGCAGGAAGTGCCGGTGCCGGTGATTGCCGCAGTGCAGGGCGCGGCACTGGGTGGCGGACTCAATCTAGCACTGGGGGCAGACATTCGTATTGTACACCCCACAGCCAAACTCGGCTTCGTGGAAATTGCCTGGGGCCTACTGCCGGATATGTCCGCGTCACAGTCACTGCGGCGCCTGGTTGGCCTGGATCGGATGAAAGAAATGATCCTGACCGGTCGCAGGTTTAATGGTGAGCAAGCCCAACGATATGGCCTGGCGACGGAAGTGAGCGAAACACCGGTGGAGGACGCCCTGTCGATGGCAGCCACCATCGCCGCCCGCAACCCGGATGCAGTGCGCGCCGCGAAACGAATCCTCAATAATTCTGCACTGGTTGATGTTGCCGCGGGACTGGCGGAAGAGGCCGCCGCTACCCGCCAGTTATTGGGCAGCCCCAATCAACTGGAGGCTATAGCCGCCCAGTTTGAAGGGCGCGCTCCCCACTTCCGGGACGTATAGAGCCCTTACCTCGATACCAATCACAGCGCGCGACGGCACTGACAAGTGGCTAGAGGCCATCGGCTGGCACTACGCAAACTTCACTCTAGTGACCAGAACAACTTAATCTGGCCTCACTTTGAGCCATATTTGGATTATTTATCCGCTCGGATTTTCCGCTTGCGAAAAAAATGGGTTAACTTGTCAGTACAGTTTACATGTATTCATACCCGATAAAGCGGGGCAAGCTCTCCAACGACTCTATCAATATCAGTGCTGTAACTTGGCAGTACCCACAAAGCCGCTATTTTGTGTCCGTCTCGTTTCTGATTTCTATGTATTCCTCATAACTCATGTCATCGCCCTGCTTTTGCCGGCAGCCAAAATCTAGCTGTTCTTGATTGGGCAGGTTATCGTTTTTATGCCTGCAGCCGATGGCGGAACCGGTGTTGTAGGAAAATTTCTGCACCTCCTGTAGTGTGCAGGCAGTTAATGCCAGCAGGGCCAATACGGTACTCAACGCGTAAGTTTTATACTTCATAATAACGCTTCCTCTCAATATGCGACCTATTGACCCGGAGCAGTAACTGTCATTCTTCGAGGCATTGGAAGGTAACTCACCATTATTTGCGACTGCCTGCAGATCAATGACACTTGTCGTTGATCTTTTGACGGTAATGCCGAAACACATGCGAAGGCCTGGAATGCGTCGCAACACTTCATAGCCACCCAAGCACATCAACAGGGTCAGTACCGCCAGGCAAATGGGCTCCAGCACTGGCCCCAGGTCAAGAGGCGCCAGCTGGTACGCCAGGGCAATAATCACAGTCTGGTGCAGGATATAGTAGCAATACACACCGCCATTCAAATACCCGATTACTGCATTATCTTTATTGAGAAGACACTGGGCCCATCCGCAGATGGCCAATATCCACAACCAGCCGTTACTGCTCCAGAAAAGATTCTCAAGTGTCTGAGCAAAGCCTCCGCTGCCAAACTCACCGCTGTGAAAAAGGAACAGTACGATGGCATAACTAACAAACGCTGCGGCAAGCATTGGCTTGCGCAACTGACGGACTCTTCGCCAATAGCCGGGCACCCGGACAAAGACTATGCCCATCACAAAGGCCATAAAGTATCGACCGTGGTTGAAATAGTCATTGATGAAATCATTGCTTGACGGATAGCTCTCATAGAGGAGTTGGCCATTCAGGCTCAACAGGGCAATCGGAACCCCCAATATCATGAGCACTGGCCCTATTCGTTTTTCTATAAGCGGCCACAACCCGGCCAGATTTAGCAGCTTGAATAGCAAACGTACCGACCAAGCCGCGACCGAATACACGTAGATGTACATCAAAAACCAGAGGTGGTTCCAGGTCACATGCCATTCGCCAAGAGTCTTATTGTCGACAAACAACGCGCTGCCCTGATCGAGATAGGCAAGCCAGAACTGCCAGTAGCCGACGTCTACCAGGCGACCCTGGGTGGCCATCTCAGCATAGACCTGCGGCACGACCACCACCGCCATACCAAAGATCAGGGGCAGCAGCAGGCGGGTATATCGAGACCAGTAGAAGCTCCACAGGCGCATTTTTTGGAGCAAAAAGGCCACCGCGCAGCCGCTGATCAAAAACAACAAGGACATGCGCCATTGACTAGACCACAGCATGATATTCTGCAGCCACTCACTCTGGTGCTGGCTCTTGACGTGCCAACCCCAGTCGCTGACGTAGTACATCCCAATGTGGTAAAAGATAAGCAGACCAAAGGCCAGCACCCGCAACCAATCCAGTTCATAGCGGCGCCCGGGCCGTGTCGTTTCCGCTACTCCACCTTGGTGTATCATTTGTAACTCCCGTGTGACAAAACATTTATCTGCCCTGTATACTTTCAGAACCGCCCACCCATAAGCAGTGCTAAGTGACTGATAAACATAGTTTTGTGATAAGCGGCAGCCGGTGGGGACGAACATTCAGCAATATCTACCAGAAGTAATTGACATGACGGGCAGTACAGATTCTGGCGTTGCGGGCGAAGCCCTCAAAAAGCACTTTTTGGACCACCAGCTGCTGTGGATTTGCAGCGTTCTGGCCATTTGGCAAGGCCTGAACATCTTTGTTCTGGCCACTACCCAGATAATGGACGCCCAGAGGCATGGTATAGAGATGCCAGCCTGGCAGGCGCTCATTCTTGAGACCTCCAGCGTACTCACGGTTCTGGCCCTGGTGCCCGCGCTGGTGAAGATCATGGGGGTTCGTTTCGACGCCAGCTCTCTGAAACGGAAGCTTTTGATGCATCTGGGCCTCTCGGTTGCCTTCTCCGCCCTGCATATTCTGGGGATGACAGCGATACGCGAGCTTGTCTTCAAGCTCATGGGCGCGTCCTATGCCCTCGGTGATTGGGGACAGGCCCTCATTTATGAGTATCGCAAAGATCTTATGACTTACATCGCCATTGTCCTGGTGATTTACGCTTATCGATTGCTGGTTCGGCGTTTACTTGGGGAAGCGAAGTACGTGCAACTGGGGGAATCTGAGCAGGATCAGTCACCACCAGACAGACTGCTGGTGAAAAAGCTCGGCAAGGAGTTCCTGATCTCGGTCGAGGACATCGACTGGGTCGCGGCCTCAGGCAACTACGCCAATTTACACGTTCAGGAACGTGTGTACCCGATGCGCATTACCATGAACCGCATTGTAGCTCTGCTGCCAGCCAATCAGTTTTTTCGTATTCATCGTTCGACCATCGTGAACCTGCAACGCGTTGCGCATATTGAGGCCCAAGATAGCGGCGACCACTTGGTGACGCTCACCAACGGAAAAGAGCTGGGTTTTTCGCGCCGCTATAGAGAGAACTTCAAAGAAGCACTGGCGGCGCAGGGAAGACCGCAGAAATCAAAGGATTCGTTTAGAGAAACATCGTAATTTGGTACACTTTGTTATGTCTCAATCCAACTCAAACTTACCCATATTGTATTCCCTGCAACACTGCCCCTATGCCATGCGCGCCCGGTTAGGCATTTTATTGGCTCAGCAGTCAGTATTGATTCGCGCGGTCGTCACAAAAAATAAGCCTGTAGAAATGTTAGAAGTTTCACCTAAGGGTACCGTACCTATATTGATCATTGATCATGCTGAATGTGCCGAAAAGCGACTCTATAAGCCAACCATTATTGATGAGAGTATTGAAATCATGCTGTGGGCACTGAGGTTAAATGACCCTCAGAATTTGTTACAGGCAGAAGATCCAAGCAACCTGGATGCCATGCTAGAGCTTATATGGAAAAACGATAAAGAATTTAAACCAAATTTGGAAATATACAAATTGGCGAAGCGGTTTCATAAAGAATCTGAAGTGACGGATCGCCGTAGCTGTGAAGACTTTGTTGCAGAGTTAGAACGAAAATTAGAAAGCGGTCATTATTTGATGGGCGATCAAGCCAGCTTGGCTGACTATGCGTTGCTGCCATTTGTACGTCAATTTGCACGAGTCGATCGAAAATGGTATCTGCAGTCCCCTTATCCTAGATTGCGAGACTGGTTAAACCGACACTTACAAATGCCGCTATTCACTAAAGCCATGGCTAAATATCCGTTATGGTTAGATAACCATGAAACCTTTTTGTTAGGAAAAAACTAAAGCCTTCCTACCTTTTTGTCATTTCCGCCTACCCCAGGGCACCTTCTCTTGCTTCGCAATTCGGCTTGTTCGCCGAAATGACAAATTTATAAGCCCTGTTTATATTGAGCGTTGGTCGATACCGTGACCATCTCATGCAACTGAACACATGATTCCTGTACCTTGTTCAACACATTTTCAAAGTGATGAATCAATTGGGATTTATCTAGCTTCTCTTTCGATCCGCTACCAATGTCGGTTAGATCAATAAAAAACTCATCAAACAAGTGCGAAAAATCGTTAACAGCATCAATATTCAAAAATTGCTCATGATTATAAATACTTGGGTAACCACCCTTCTGTTTATCTATCGCAAATGAAATACCTTTCACATTAGTAATAGATGTGGATTTTTCACATTTCAACATGCAGCCGTCTTCGATACTGGGCTTTTTACAGCCGACTGTTTGCTGAAAGAAACACTGCCGGCTAGTCATCATTAAAATCGGGTGGTATATGCTGTAAAGCAATTTAAAGTTTTCAGGTCGTTTAATACTACGAATTTGGTTTTTATTGATTTCGTTAGAGATGAAGGCACCCTTGCAATCCAGCTCTTCTTTCAGGGTTAACAACGCATAAGAATTAGTGGTATTTAGGAATGGCCCTGCAATCCAGTCAATACTCATTTCAAACGCCTTGTAAGCTATACCGGTATTATTACTGACGATATACTCTGGTCGAACTTCTTCGAGTACTTTAATTGCCTCTAGATAATCTTTACCAATGAGCACTGCAGGAAACCAGGGAATCAGCCTGGGGTTCTCTAAAAATATTTCAATGTAAACTCGACTGCCTACTTTAAAGCTTTCTGGCAATTTAAAATAAACATCGGCATCTGTTTCATTAGATAAGTAAATGTCTTTTACTTCTGAAATTAAAATAGACATCTTTGGTTTTTCTTCGATCTTGGCATGCTGGCTTAACGGGGCTATTTCAACTGCCGGAATAACGGCTACCGAACCATTTAGTAGAAACGCCAGCTTATTTTTTAGCGAGGTTAATTCTTTAAAGGGAATATTTAGACCTGTATCCAGACCTTCGAAGTTAAAGCCTTCAAGAAAATACCCAGAGTTATTGAATGATTTAAAACGTTTTTCGATGGCGGTCCGATCTATGGAGGATTGCCCCGCTTCAATTAAAGTCATGTCGGTTTCAACGGTAAAGATCTGATCTTCAGTATCGTCATCATTCAAGGCGTCGTCTGTAATAATCGCTTTTACCGTTAAAGGCGCACCCAATTGTCCAGAAAAATTTAACTGAAGCTTTTGTTTTTCTATACCCAGGTATTTAATTTTTTCATCTACAAGAACCCCTATCTCATTTTTCTGTTGAGATAATTCTTGCTGTGTCTCCTGTATTTGAACAACCGAAATAGCATTACTTTTTTCATTGGCATGTGCAAAACTATGGTCGCGTGGGTTATCGATAAACATTGACTTTTTCATATCACCTTGCAAAAAAAGGTTGGTAAAATTCCGATTAAACACTTTATATAGGCTTGAGTCGTCATCCAATAACTTGCCGGTTTCAACAAAGGTATCAATTTGTTTTCGCCAGCTATCAACCACCGTATGCACGTACTGCGCACCCTTAATTCGTCCTTCTATTTTTAAAGAGTCCACACCGGCATCAACCAACTCAGGTAAATCAAAATAGGCTGAATTATCTTTTAAGTTAAGCGGGAATTTATTGCCCGTGGCTGTGGGTTCATACTCATCACGGCAAGCCTGACTACAGCGACCACGATTACCGGAGTTACCCACACTGACCGAGCTTGAATAGCATTGACCAGAAAAAGCGATGCACAATGCACCATGAACAAATACTTCTGTTAATACCTCCGCATCATGAGCCACTTTTGTTAATGCTTTAATTTCAGTCAGGTTTAGTTCACGAGATAGGTTAACGCGCGAAGCGCCTACTTTAGACAGAAAATTGACCTGCCCTGCATTATGTGTTGTTAGCTGTGTTGAGGCGTGTATATCCAAACTCGGGAAATACTTTGTAACGAGGTTAAACATTCCAAGGTCTTGCACAATGATGCCATCGATTCCGCTGTTCACCAGCTTATTCAATAGCTTAATCATACCTACTACTTCGTGCTCCAAAATCACTACATTTAGGGTTAAAAAGATCTCGCAGTCATATTTATGAGCCAGCTTAACAATACCGGTTAGATCATCAAAGGAGAGGTTGGTCGCTCGGTTACGTGCATTGAAGGTATCAAGGCCGCAATAAACCGCATTGGCACCTGCCACAATGGCCGCTTTAATAGCATTAACATCACCACCTGGTGCTAATAGCTCCATCTTTTTGGTCATGCAAATTCACTTCTGTCTTTGGTGGCTAATTTGGAGGGGGCGAGTCTATCTGTATCCCCTCAGTATTACTATCAGATAGTCGGCAGATTGAAGCCGGGCGCGTAGCCGTGGAATTCGATGGCGGCTCTATGTAGCTGTCCACCGATTCTAACAATTCCAGCACGATAACTTGGCAATACTCTTAAAATACAGCGGCTTGCAGTGCCGAATCGCGGCACCAGTCGTATTTCTTCCGGGGCTGCTAATCTATTCCTTGAGTACTAACGTACACGTGTGTACCAATTGCCTGATAATGCATGCCCACACTATGGTAGATGTCGCCCTCTTTCCCATTCCCAACTCCGTAAACTTCCCGGGGGTTCCCTGTTCCCTGCATGTGTTTGAGCCTCGCTACCGCCAGATGGTGCGCCACTGTATCGACCAGAATCTACTGATGGGTGTCTGCCATACCGAGAAGGTGCTGCATCAAAGGGAGCGGGAGCAAACTATGGAAGAAGCACTCAAAAGCAACCAGGCCACCTATAAACCCCAGGGCATTTTCTCCGCCGGCCCGGTTCAGCTGCTGCAGGAGCTGGATGACGGACGGATGCTGGTCCAGGTAAACAATGAGATACGCCTGCAGCTGGGTGAGGAAAAACAGACCCTGCCGTTTAGTATCTGGGCCTGTGAGGAACTGCTGGACGAGGCTCTCGATGAGGCAGGCGAGCTGGCACTGCAACAAAGCCAGACGAAAATCCTGACGCGGATGCTGGCGATTACCCACGACAATGAACAGGCTCAGGACATGCTAAATAGTGGTCACTGGCAAGCGATGCCCGCGCACGAGTTCAGCTTTGCCGCGGCTGGTCTGCTGGGAATGACCCCGGAGGCCTCGCAGGCGCTGCTGGAGCTGACGAACGCGCAAGAACGCCTGGATACGGTACTGGAGATGATCAACTCCATCGGCTCGGCACTCAGCTAGACGCGGCTTGGGACACAGACAGAATCAGGGAGTGCCCACGGCAGCTTTGACCGCAAGGTGAGCCCGCAGACTCTCTACACGCCTGCGGTTGGTGCCCATATCGCTGATCCCGAGCCGAGAAGACGAGCGCACCTGGATCACACCAGTCTGCGGGTTGTACAGCAGCTGCACGTCATCTCTAAACCGCATCATCGGCGTCTTGACGACAGCTTGCACGAAGTCGGCCTCTTCCACGTTAATGGCCCAGTTGTCCTGCGTAGCCAACCATCGCTTGAGCTCTTGCCACTGCTCAGCCGTGGCGCGCAGGGGTGCAATAGCACTCCCGCCTTTGCCACTGTGGCTGTTGACACAGTTAGGTAGTACCCCACAGGGAGGCAGCACCGCATCGGCGCCGGGTTTTTCTGGCGCACTGGTGCAACCAAACAGGAAAATTGCTATCAAAGGGGTACAAAGATGCTGTATTTTCATGGAATTACTCTATCGCTTTCCTCTCCAGAGTGCTATCCGCGAGTAACAATTATGTCCAGATCATCATTTCGACTTAGTGTACAGAGCATACTGCTCATGGCCTTGTTGCTAATGCCGTTTCCTGCGGCGGCCGAGCTCGATCTCAAAACCTGGAACACACTGCTTGCTAATGCGGTCACCCACGACGGTGACGTGGACTACACCCAATGGGAGCAAAACCTGAGTTTTGATGCACTTGTCGAGCAGATCGGCACCACTGACACGGGCAAGATGAATCGGCAACAGCAGCTTGTGTTCTTCATCAACGCCTACAACATCCTTGCGGCGCGCGGCATACTAGATGGCAGTTCGCCCGGCAGCCTGCTGGGGCGCCACGTGTACTTCAAGCGCAACAAATACCTCGTGGCGGGCGAGCGCATCACCCTGCATACATTGGAGCACGAGCTGATTCGGCCGCTGAAGGAACCGCGTATTCACTTCGCGATTGTCTGCGCAAGCAAATCCTGTCCGATTCTGCAGCGCGAGGCTTACAATCTGAAACAGCTGGATCAGCAACTTGAAGCGGCCGCGATTAATTTCATCAACGATCCGGAACGCAACCAGTTCAACGCGACCAGCGGCCGCGCAGAGCTGTCCAGCATCTTCAAGTGGTTTGAAGAGGATTTCGTAGAAGCCGCTGGCTCGTTACAAGCCTACTTGGCGCCCATGACCAACAACGAGAAAGTGGCAAATCTGCTGGAGCGAAAAGCGTTTAAAATCAGCTACCGCAAGTACGACTGGAGCCTCAATGGTACACGCTAGGCTGGAACAAAAGTGACCAGCTCCTGCAGAGATTCTGACAGGTTTTGACAAATTAACGTATGGAGCACCGACCAAGCGCATTCCAGGTCTCAGGCAACTGGCCTGCTCCACTCAGCGAACCCACTGACCCTCAGGTCCCGATAGAGTACTGACAAGTTAACTCGTCAGTATCGAAACTGCGCTTACTATTAAGCTTGAGTGTGCAACATTGCTTTAGTGTCTTTTCCTGACGTCGCCCGTTGAATTAGCAAACCAAACAGTTTTACTGGCCATGAACGAGGAATCAGACGGTTTTGCCACGCATAAAATTTATTGATGAAACCTGGCACTACCGTAGCTTTTTTCCCTAGGGCTTTTAAACCTATTCTGGCAACCACGTTTGGCTGATGGGTGGGAATCGGCATTTTATCAAAATCGATAGCCATATTCTGCGGCATAGCCGTATCGGTTAACCCCGGAGACAATACCGTTACGTCAATACCCAGAGGTTTTAATTCTACATTTAGGGCCTCTCCTAGAGACAGAATATAGGCTTTAAATGCACGGCAGGACTTGTTTCTGAATCATGATGACCGAGACATCTGAAGGTATCGCCGTAGCCTCGTGTTTTCGCTTCAAGCGGCGGGTATAAATGGCTATGAATTTGACGCACCAAAGGCGGATCGCTTCTCGGCCGGCAGTGATACCTCGCTCGGCCAAGAGGTCTTCGATATCTCTGTGGCTGAGATTAAAGCGATAGTACAGCCAGACAGCATGCGAAATTATATCTGGCGGGAATCGATGGTGCTTGCAGGTATTCATTCGCTGATTCTACCAATTATGGGCTGTTAACTTGGCAATCCCCTCCTGAAACTGTGCTAGATTTGCATTCATCATGCTCGCAGGAACGCAGAGGTATGGATGACTCGATCGACCATCTAGTATTCGCCACGAATGACCTACAAAAAGGCATAGACAGGATAGAGGCTCTCCTTGGTCTCTCAACAGTCCCTGGTGGCAGTCATCCCGGAATGGGAACCCGTAATGCTTTGCTAGCACTTGGGCCAAAGTGCTATTTAGAGATTATTGGCCCGGATCCCGAGCAGAGCGAGTTTCAAGGTACTCGTATCTTCGGAATCGACACTATCGGACAGGGAAAGCTGGTTCACTGGTGCATTGGCCGAGAAGGGCTCACAACTTTCGTGCAGCAGATGAAATCGCTGGGGATGAAGTTGAGTGATGTTATTCCTATGTCGCGAGTTACCGAACAAGGGAACCGGCTCGACTGGGAGTTGGCGTTTCTTACTTCATTCGGAGAAGAGCCTGCTCTTCCCTTCTTTATTGACTGGGGTTCATCCACACATCCAGCATCGGAATGTCCGGAGGGTGCCGAACTCAAGCGATTTGAAATTCGACACCCAGACCCAGAAATTATCAACGGCACGCTGAAAGCATTATCCATCGAAGCATGCGCAGTTGAGGATTCCAAGTTTGGGCTCTACGCCCTAATCAAATGTCCCCGCGGTGAGGTCGAGTTATTCTGATTCTCAAACACCACATCACCAGTGTCGAGTACGACGGGTTGATCTTGAGTTTTTTACCCCAGTGAGCGGAGGGGGTATTTCCCCTTTTGCACGAGATCGAACAATATATCTGCCCGTGAATTTTTTAGGGTTTTCTATAAAGGCGGCACCAACCACCACCTGGAAAGCGCAAATCAACCCGTCACTCCGTGAAGCTCGGTTTGGGCCCAGCTCGAAATTCAGTTTTGAAAAGCTGTTACCCTGCTTCAACTTAATGCCACCCAGCTCGGTATTGCCCCCCACCAATTTCGGCATACGCTCGGTTTCGATCAGCCTGCCTTACTCCATCAGCAAAACCCCGATGTTTCTTCCAGTTACTAGCCAATCTCCCCACACACTATCCGACTCATAATCGAGTTGTCTAAGCGGGCCGCGTGCGGATTCAAACCCTTCTGAGCCCACCATTTTCTATAGTTTTCATATACCTATAAATCGTAAGAGCATCCGACTATGGGTAGTGATTTATAGATTGGAGTCGGTAGGTGTATTGGAACTTGGCTGCCAATTCAGCAAGAAAATTTTCGATGTCCCGTTGGCTAATACCACGCACCTCAGATTGAAGCGATAACAGAGCCGGACGGCATAACTAATGATATCGGGTGGAAATCTGTGGCGTTTGTAAGTATTCATCCATCGATTCCACCAATTTCCGGCAGTATACTTGGCAACATCTCATTGCCTGATAATACCAACTTTGGCGACTTTATTTGTCAGTACCAGCCAGAGAAGAAAATCCGCTCGCAACATACCGTTTATATTTCCTATACTTGAATTATGCTTGGAGTGCTGTACGTTACCAATAAAACGGATGAAGTATAAATATGCCAAGCACTTGCGTTCGAATTGCTACCGCCCTAATTCTTTTATGTGTATCCAGCTCTGGCGCAGCCAATAAAACTGATGCCCTGGTAGCTAATGTCAAAAACTCCGACCAGGAATGGCTGAGTATCGGCAAGGACTATCGGGAACAACGATTTAGCCCCCTAATACAAATCAATGACCAGAACCTTAGCCAGCTGAAGCTGGAATGGGAAGCTGAATTTCCCACTAACCGGGCTATGGAAAGCACTCCACTTGTACATGACGGGAAACTCTACGTTACCTTGCCTTGGGGTTATCTCTATGCCTTCGATGCAAAAACAGGCAATGAGCTTTGGAACTACGACAGCAGCAGTGATCGAGCCAACCTGATCAATATGTGCTGTGGCCCCGTTAACCGTGGACCTGGTTTGTGGGTGGGTGACGATGGTGTTACCCGAATTTTTATGGCAACGCTGGATGGGCGCCTGCTCGCCCTAAATACCGGCACTGGAGAGCTGCTGTGGGAGGTGCAAGTGACCCCCGCAGGTAAAAACTCCCAGTACTCAATTACCGGCCCCGCTCGCGTGATAAAGGGCAAGGTGATCGTTGGGTCCTCCGGTGGTGAATATGGTGTGCGCGGATTCTTCACCGCTTATGACGCCATCACCGGGGAAAAGGTATGGCGTTTTTATACGGTTCCAAGGGATCCCTTACTGGGGCCTCAGGAACAGCCGGAATTGGAAATGGCACTAACAACCTGGACCGGCGAACTATGGAAGAAAACCGGCGGTGGCGGAACCGTCTGGGACGGCACGGTTTATGACCCGGAACTGGACTTGTTATACGTTGCAATTGGCAACGGTACGCCCTGGAACCGCGAGCTAAGGAACCCCGGAGGTGGTGACGAACTGTTCCTGAACAGCATCGTTGCCGTCAGGCCAGACACTGGGGAATACGTGTGGCACTTCCAGGTTACGCCAAACGATAACTGGGATTATACCGGTGCTCAACAACTGGTATTGGCCGAACTGGAGATCGACGGAATACCGCGTGACGTGATCATGCAGGCGCCGAAAAACGGCTTCTACTTCGTTCTTGACAGACACACAGGCGAGCTGATCTCTGCCGAACCCTACGCCAGTATTAACTGGGCAACCCACTGGGATTACAAAACCAATCGGCCAGTTGAAACTGATATTGCCAGTTACCAGAACTACGAAAATGGCACCATACTCATGCCTGGCCCGATCGGCGCGCACAATTGGCAACCAATGGCATACAGTCCAGACACGCGATTGACCTATATCCCTGTTCAACATATCCCCGTGCCCTACAAGAAGAAGGATCCGTTTGAGTATACCCTGCATCGCTGGAACACAGGCACGGACGATTCCGCTCTTCCCAGCACTTCCAACTGGGTCATGTGGGAGGCAGTTCTTGATGCGTTGCTCTATGGCAGGTTGGTGGCATGGGATCCGGTTGAGCAGAAAGAGGTCTGGTCTGTGAGGTTACCTTCTGCATCCAATGGCGGCGTGCTCGCGACTGCCGGCAATCTTGTTTTTCAAGGAAATTTCCAGGGGGAGTTTGTCGCTTATAACGCAGGCAATGGCAATAAGCTTTGGCAACACCAAACGGATGGGCCTATTGTCGCAGCGGCTATGAGTTATGAAATCGATGGCGAGCAGTATATTGCCATCACCCAGGGAGGCGGCGGTGCGCTCCAACTTGCCTTCGGGAGGCCATACCAAACAACAGGGAAGAATACTAATCGACTGATGGTCTTCAAATTGAATGGCAAAGGACTGCCCGAGCGACCGGTGGATACTGTGGGCAGGGCACCCGTGCCCCTTATCGCCGAGCGCAACACCGACCCGAAAGTAATTGCCAGGGGTTATGAGGTTTTTATGCACCATTGCGTTGGTTGCCATGGCACTAATGCTGCCGCCAGTAATGCCGTGCCAGATCTGCGTTATCGCAGCCCGGAGACCCAGGCAATATTTTCGGGTGTGGTTGGTGGCGGCGTGCTTGAACATGAAGGTATGGTGGGGTTTTTTGAGACGGAAAATTTGGAGGACATCCAGGCCTTGCGAGCTTTTTTGGATATGCAACAAGTCTCAGTGAACGAAATGGGCGACAAACCGGAAGAAAAATCTATCTGGCAAAAAATCCAGTACTGGTTTTTCTATGGAATCTTTAAAATAGTTGACAAATTTCCCAGCTTGCTAAATATCGCGAGTTAACACTGGAGTAGTTTCATGCATGTTAAGACAACTACGATCTGCGCACTGGCGAGTATACTTGCGCTCCCACTGGCCTTTGCCAGCGATACCACGCCTCTGGAAAACAAACTACGGGAGTGCGCCGGTTGTCATGGCGCAGATGGTATCTCGATTACATCGACTATGCCCAACCTGGCGGGTCAAAAGGAAGAGTATCTAAAGCAAACGCTTACCGCGTACCGTGACAAGAAGCGAACAGGTGCCAGCGCGGCAATGATGACCCCCATGGCGGCTGGTTTAACGGACGCTGAAATTGCTGACCTTGCGAAGCATTTTTCATCTTTGAATTAGACCTCTGCGTGGCGAATTACTAATTATTCTCAAGAATCAATAAGTTAGTTTCAACCCGACGATCAGGTCAACCTGTGGTTGGCGAATTGCTAATTCGTTGATCAGAATCAGCAAGTTCAGTTCGGCCCAAGCTCGGAGTTCGGTTTTGGCAAGCTGCTACAATTCTTCAACTTACTGCAATCCAGCTCGGCATAGGCTCGGCTTAGCTCACCCTGCCCCATCACATTAGAAAATCCCGTTAGCTTTCTTCGCCTTGCTGCACAAATGGATTTGAGAGCATCCGACACATAAGCGGGTGACGGTCAGTTTAAATCTGACTGGGGGCAGCATTTTTTACATATTTCAGACACTTATAGACCGCTACGCCACCCGACTATTCTGGGCACATAGGTTACACTTTCCCCCGCATGAATCGTCAACACTGCGGAGACTTTTAGAATGATCACCTGGACAAAACGACTACTACTCACCGCCAGCTTTATGGCACTAATCGCCACCAATATCCTCACACTCACCAACACAGCCTTCAATGCCGCATTATCAGGACTGATGGGAACTGCGCTAGGAGTTCGCACTGTCTCCAGCATGATGCAGTCCAAACTCACCTCCCAGGACAAGGCTATCAAGAAACACCAAACTTCAGCCATAAAACGCAAGGCAGCTACCAGAAAATTCGGCACCCGACTCGTCAGCAGAACCAAGCGAGTTGCGGCAAAGAGTATTGCTGCGATTCCCGCTGAAGCGATTCCCTTTATTGGCGTGGCTGTGCTGATTGCTGATACGGGGTATGAGCTGTATGCGGCTTGTGAAACGATTACTGAGTTGGATCAGCTCTATTCCGAATTAGGCATGGCCGATGAGACGTCGGATGACGCAATGCACAGTGTCTGTGATC
Organism: Halioglobus sp.; assembly: GCA_036961445.1. Lineage (GTDB taxonomy): Bacteria > Pseudomonadota > Gammaproteobacteria > Pseudomonadales > Halieaceae > JBALVO01. Next base: position 395 of record JBALVO010000028.1, on the reverse strand, counting down.
CGCAGTTGCCTGATGCGGGGGAAGTTTGGAGTGGAGTTGTTGAGAAGTCTGGTGAGTGGTTGGAGCAGGCGCGGGGAGCGATGTAGCCGGGGCTCAGATTGAGGCGATAGTAGAGGCAGACGGCATAGCTGATGATATCTGCTGGGAATCGGTGGCGTTTGTAGGTATTCGTACGCGGATTCTAGCAATTTCGGAAAGTTTACTTGGCAGTGCCCATTGATAGGTCCAATCTATGGGAGAGGATCCCTAAAATGCAAATCATCTCGGCAGACAACGTACCCCTTGGCGATATCCTGGCTTCTGTGACCGACGCCTATTCGGATTATTTAGTGCCCATGCAAATGGACCTGACGACATTCGAAAAAATGTTGGGGATGCGGGGCTTTGATCCCAGT
>JBALVO010000211.1:0-3118 GCA_036961445.1 Halioglobus sp. | reverse complement strand
TTTTTTATTCATATCAATCCATTCAAGACGTTGAGCCACGGTGAAATTTAGTGCCTGGCCACAGGGAGATCACGATTTCCAGCAGAAGGTAAAGCTTAAACCGCTAGCGCCAAATTTTTAATCGGTGTTATTTCGGGAACTCGGGGACAGTTTACCGAATAAAGCGTCTTAGAACTGGCTTTCGCTTGAAGTAATGACTCGCGAGGATGGCGCAAGTTGCTATGACATTGGCGCGATTGGTCATGCACAAGAAAAACGCGAGCGATTAAGATACCTGCTAATTGTGTCTTGATGCACTCCAATTTTCGAAGGTTCCAATGCCCCACCTACATCTCACTGACGAGCAGCAAACGATGCTCGCGCGCTTTATCGACCAGGAGCCCTGTGGCCGTGACCCGATGACCAATGGTCTGGCTGAGTTACTGGAACAGGTTATGAGCGCGGTAAACGTAAGACGTCTGGAATCGGTTGACCCTGAGCGGGTCAGAGAACTACTACGGTCCACCTTTGAACTAATGAAAGTGCGCCATTTGCACGATAACGGCCTACTCTCTACAACCCAGTTGAAGGTGAGACTCGAGACGGCCAGGGGCCGGGTTGCGCAACCCGATTAGTTGCTAGGCAACTGCATCCCGATATTGTGCTGGCGATTGCCCTGTCCAGCGCTTGAACGCGCGTGAAAAAGCACTGGGCTCTGCAAAACCCAGGGTATAGGACGTCTCTACAACGGACTTATTACCTTGCAGTAAGTACTTCTTGGCCAGCTGCATACGGCAATCCTGAAGCAGCTCACTGAAATTTACACCCTCTTCCTTTAGCTTGCGCTGCAAGGTGCGATTGCTCATGAACAGGTCTCCGGCGATCAGGTCCTGCCCCGGCGGGCCGTCCGGTAGACGCCGGATGATCTTCTCTACCACAAGCCTGGACAGACTATCGTCGGTGAAGGACCTGATAAGGGCCTCTGCCTGCTCATCATTCACTCTGGCCAGAGCAGGATCGCCGGTTACTATCTGGTGTTCGATATCTGATCGATACCAGCTCATGCAGGTACGATCGGATTCAAATGTTACGTGAGCGCCCAACATCGATTCCCAGCGCGCCGGCTCAACAGGGGCTGGCCGCTCGATCTCTATGCGTACCGGTGTCAGGTACTGCCCGAGGTTCAAGCTGCACATCCGTGCCACCATGCTCAGGCCGTAATCTCTGCCCGCAAATACGTAGTTCTCTGGCTCCATGATTCGCTGCAGGTGCAGGTGTACCAGGTCGCCCTGCTCCTCCAGGTGCAGCTCTGAAACCGAGGATATTAGTTTGGAGAACCGGACCAGGCGCCGCAGGCCATCATAGACTGTGTCGCTGGCCAGCCAGCCAAGGCCTAGCCCATGTAAAACCTGGGGCTGCATTGCTTCAGCACAGTAAAGCCCAATGGCCTCATCCCCCGTCAGCTCCACACACTGGCGCATAAGCTCGTTAAATTCTTTGAGCGATACACGATACTCCGGGTTCGCAAGGTCACTGGGCGCAATACCCACGCCGCGAATGACCTCTTCAGGCTCGATACCACGCTGACGCAGGATCTCGGCCATCGGTAGAATCAGCGTGCCAAGGATGGAGTGCTTTGGGATTGATGATGCGGACATGCAACTCAGCTTACTAACTTTCTCTAAGGATAGGAATTATCTATAAGAAAAGAAATGTCTCCCACTTACGGAACAACCCGATAAGCCACTCGATCCCCACCAAACGTCCCAATCCAAAGCTCACCCCCAACCTGCAAGCCCATCGTCACATTACTAAACCTCTCATGCGCAGGGCTGCTAGCGATATCCTCCATTTCCATAGTCTGTGGATCAACCGCCTTCACAATGAATGGACGCGGACAGGCGGCAAACGCTGCGAGATCAAATGCCTCGCCACCCACAATCTCACCGCAGGCGGGATAGTCGACAACCAGGCCTGCAGTGATCAGTTTCCCATCCTGCCCCAAATGAAGATTGTCGGGCACGAAGGCCATGGTTTCTGTGGTTCGTAGTACTTTTGCCGGGTTGGTATTGGAAAAAGCGATCACGTTGAGCAGGCCGGTTGAGGCCACATAGAATTCCTTTTCATCGGCAGACACCTCAATACCATTGCCGTAGGGGAGTTCTGTACCTTGCACTATGGTCATGTCCTTATCGCCCGGTGACCAGGAATAGACTGCGCCGGTGATTTTTTGGGCCATCGCATCGCCCAGGGTTTTGCCGTGTTCAAGAGGAATGGTGATCAGCAAAGAGCCATCTTTAAGGGAGGTAAGACTGTTGGCTTCCATCCCCTGCGGTGTCATTACACAGCCGGTCCATGTTATCGCCGGCATGGCACCGTTGGCGTTTACATCAAACACTTCGATGGCTTCCCGCCCGCCGTGACCCACTACGTAGAGTGTTGAATGCCCGTTCTCCCCGGCACGAATATGCAGGCCGTGGGTAACCAGTTTTGTGGCGTCCGGTGCGCCGGGGCATGCACCGTAGGATTCCTTGTTTAGTTTGGCTTCAGACATGTCCGTGGGCGCCAGTACCGACCAGGATTTATCCTGGGCGTTGATCAGGTAAAACGGCGCATCGGTGCCATAGCCGCTGGCGATGATGAAGTCGGTAGTGGGGACCAGTACCAGGTCTTCAGCGCTTTGGGGGCCGCAGAGGTAGTTGTAGCCGGCGAAGGGTTGGCAATGGTTGTCTGCGGTGGCGGTGATTGGGGTTAGGGTGATTAGTAGTGATATAAATAGGGTCTGGAGTGATGCGGAAATGGCTGATTTCATTGGTGTGCCCTAGTGTTTGTTTATTGTAATGTAGCAAGGAAATGTACTTTAGGGGGCATGGCCGGGGAAAGGTTACGGAGGCAGGAGATGGACACCTTCGCGTCGTGTGATTGGATGAAGGTGAAACCGTGCATAATGCGTTCTTCGACAGAGGCTATCAGCAATGAAAATTCAGTATTTCAAAAGCACGGACACGCTCTATATAGAGTTCCGGCCCGCGAGCGTGGTTGAAAGTCGCGATCTGGACGAAGATACCGTGATTGATGTCGACAAGATAGGGAACATTGTCGCCCTGACGATGGAGCACGCCAGCCAACGCACCGACGC
>JBALVO010000027.1:3716-36657 GCA_036961445.1 Halioglobus sp. | reverse complement strand
GGTACACCATGAGTGCGATCCCGCAGTACTTGGGGATTAACTTGGCCTGCTTGCGCCCGTAGATAAAAAAGCCCAGACCGATTGAACCGAACAATAATCCCCATAGTAGCCATGATTCACTAGTCATCCAGGCTGCCCCCTGTGGTGAATTGACAGGTTATTTTAGCATTATGCTTTCTCGACGATTACCGGCAAGGTAGCTGGCAAATAAAATAACTGCAATACTATCGACCACCACAGGCGTGAGGATTATCGGCAGATACTCTCTACCATATAGCATTAGCAGCACCACATAAACCAGCTTGCTCAAGCCGGCAATGGTTAAAATGAGCGCTCGTTGAGCCGGCCTGAACGCGCCGTAGACCAGCATGGCTCCAACGAGCGTTATCAGTGTCCCCCAGCTGCGCACGACGATCTCTGCAAGAGCTCCCCCACTCAAGGACTCGCCGAACAGCGCAGTCAGTGCCGCCTGGGGTAGGAAGATTGCGTAGGCCATGGTGCAGGTAAGAAAGCCTGTTATTAGCATGATGGGTTTTATTTGTGCCTGGATAATTTGCATGGTGATTCTCTCTGGATTATTGATAAGCGGTGGTCGGTTAAACTGGGACTTGGTTGATGAGGGCCGGTGAGTTTGTAGGGTGCACTTTATAATGTTTCTTATTGACGGATAATCCCGATTATTGGAAACTAACTGTTGACTTAAAATTGACAATAAAGGGTCCAATGGACGAATTCGGAGCGATTCCGGTGTTTGTGGCAGTTGTCGAGAATGACGGCTTTTCTGCCGCAGCCCGAGCGCTAGGGGTATCGAAATCCGCCGTAAGCAAGCGCATCAATCGGCTTGAGGCCCACCTGGGTGTCGGTTTGTTATACCGCACGACCCGCACACTCAGCCTGACCGAGGCGGGTGAACGGTATTTTGAACATGCGGTGGCGGCCATGAAAGCCGCCGGTCAGGCTGAAGCTGCAGTGACCGAGTTGCAGGGCGAACCCCAGGGACAGTTGAGGATCAGTAGTCCCATGTCCTTCGGTCGCTTGCATGTAGCCCCGATGATTCCGAAACTGATGCAGCGCTATCCCAAGCTCCATATCGATCTGGTGATGGACGATCGTCGGGTGGATCTGGTCGCCGCAGGATTTGACGTGGCTATCCGCTCACAGTCTGGCAATATGCCGGACTCGACGCTGATCGCCCGTAAACTGGCACCGCTGCGTCAGGTGCTATGCGCGTCTCCCGCCTATCTAGACCGTTACGGTTTGCCAGCCACGCCCGCGGAGCTGACCGGGCACAACTGTGTGTTGTTCAGCTATTCCAGCGATGCCAATGAATGGACGTTGCATCGTGAGGACATGGTGGAAAGCGTCCTGGTGTCGGGTAACTATAGAGTCAATAACAGCGAAGCCCTGCTGGAGTCTCTCCGTGAGGGAATCGGCATTGGCCGGTTGCCCACCTTTGTTGCAGGCCCTGATCTAAAGTCGGGACGGCTGGTGAAACTTTTTGAATCCTATCGTATCCCCGACCAGGCGTTTTATGCGGTTTTTCCCCGGCGGGAGTATCTGCCGTCGAAAGTTCGAGCGTTTCTGGATTTTGCGATTGAATATTTTGGCGACGAGCAGCCCTACTGGGATAATTAAAAGCCATGATTCACTAGTCATCCAGGCAGTCCCCTGGAGTGGGTTGACGGCTTATTTTAGCAATAAGCGTTGATCGATGGGGATGAACTTGCTGGCCTCGGAAGTGAGTATATCCGAGGTTAGCGCCGGCACGCCGTACACTTCACAGTCGGTATCAAAGCGCTGTTTGATGCGATTTAACAGCAAGCCGAAGTCACCATCACCGCTTAGCAGCACCACGGTGTCGCATTGCGCTGCGGCCTCGTACACATCCAGCGCGATGCCGATATCCCAGTCGGCCTTGGTGCTGCCGTCCCGGCGTTTTAGCACGGGTTTGAGTTTTACGGTAAAGCCAATGGCGTGCAGGATACCCTGGAACTGCATTTGCTTGGCGTCACCGCGATCTGTGGCATAAGCGTAAGCACCTATCAGTTCGCGGTCCCGGGTTACCTCCGCCCAGAATTTGTTGTAGTCGAAGTTGCGCTGGTAGGCCTGGCGACAGGTGTAATAAATATTCTGCACATCGACGAAGATGCTGATTTTTTCCAAAGTGGACCCTTTTTATATACCTAAGATAAAAGATCTCCGCGGAGATGTGGGGCAGGGTGGGTTGGTGCTTGCACCCTGAGCTTTTGCTCATCGGAAATACGTTGTATGGCCGCTATTGGGCGTGCCCATCAAGTGTATCAGCATAGTGGGTAATATCGACCAATGCGCTTGCCTGCGGTCGAGGATGATCGTATCCAACTGGCATTTGTATACGGATCTGTCGCCAGAGGTAGTGATATAAAAACGAGCGATTTGGATATCATATTGGTTGGAAATGATCTGGTCTATGACGATGTATTGCAGCTAATGTTGTCACTGGAAGAAGTATTACAACGGCCCATTAACCCGACTATATACACGCCTGAACACTTTAGTAGCGGTTTAAGGCACAAGAACAGTTTTCTGGTGCGTGTAATAGCGCGGCCAAAGTTGATGATCAAAGGAATGATCGATGACTTTAGAAAATCTTCTCAAGCTCAATCATCTTCAGCGTGCGCTAAAGCTTAACCGCCAGTTTCACTGCATCCTCCCCCGCAATCGCGGCGGGTACCGTACAACACAGCAATATTTTTATACATATAAAAATATGGTGATAAAGCCATATTGGGAGTAGTCTCAACGGTGGCTAAGGAAAGCTTCGAATGGGATTTGCGTAAAGATATTCTGAACCGGCGCAAGCATGGCGTTAGCTTTGAGTTTGCTCAATATGCCTTCACGGATAAGAATCGGATAATTCTCTACGACCTATCCCATGGCGCGCGAGAGCATAGGTATTTCTGTTATGGCAGGATCGGTAGCGAGATACTGACGGTCAGGTTTACCTACCGTGGAGGCGTCGTGAGGATTTTTGGTGCGGGCTACTGGCGCAAGGGAAAAAGAATTTATGAGCAAGAAAATTAAATACGCCAAGGGGCCAGAAGGGCCAGTGGAGATTGTTCCAGACTTTTTGCCGCCTCCGCATGAGCTGGTTTTCAAGGAGGAGACGGTAAAGGTGACCATCGTACTCAGCAAGGACAGTGTCGAATTTTTTAAGTCCGAGGCGAAGAAGAACAATACACAGTACCAGAAGATGATTCGCCAGTTGTTGGATTCCTATTCCAGGGCGCATCAGGAGCATTGATAAAACGGTGAGCACAGGTTGTTCGCTTAACGCTAAAGCTTGACCGCCAGTTTCACCACATCCTCCCCCGCAATCGCGGCGGGCACCGCACAACACAGCAATACTTCGTCATCCTGCAGGGGTGAAGAGGGTTCTGTCTGGTAGGTAACGGCACCGGATACCAGGGTGGTTTTACAGGCGCCGCACTGGCCGCTTCTGCAGCCGAATTCCGGGCTGAAGCCGTGGGCCTCAGCGAAGTCCAGCAGGCTGCCGTCGCCATCGGACCAGGCTTGTTCTACCTGTGAGTCGGTGAATTCAACGATCGCTGCGCTGGCAATGGGCAAGGGTGTGAACTCGCTGGTGGCATGGTCGGCGTCGCGCTGTAATGACGCGGGGCCAAACTCCTCGGCAAATATCCGCGCGTCGTTGACCCCCAATTCGCGCAGCATGTCGTATACGGACTGCATAAAGGTGCTGGGCCCGCACAGGTAGAAATCGTAGTCGGCCAGCGGCAATACCCCCTGCAGGAACCGTGCGGTTATCCGCCCCTGCTGGTGGTAGTGCGTGCCCGGCTGCAGGTCGCTATCCACCTGGCTTAATGCCCAGAAGCTGCGAATGCTGCCTCCCGATTGCACCTCGATGTCGTTGAGTTCGTCGAAGAAAGCGCGCTGCTGTGCGGTGCTGGCAGCGCTGATTAGCGTTATCGGTCGAATATGGCGGGTGCGCACGCCTTCGATTAATGCGTGCCGGGCCATGGAGACCATTGGCGTGATACCGATACCGCCAGCCAGTAACACGGCGGGGCGCGTCTCGGCGGCATCGAAGGTAAAGGCGCCGCAGGGGGCTTTCGCCTGGATGACGTCGCCAGCCTTGAGCTGATCGTGAATAAAGTTGGAGAACACTCCGTCCGGGAGGTCGCGCTCACTGGCTGTTTCACGTTTGACGCTAATGCGCAGCAGGGTGTCTGCGGGGGCACTGGAAACGGTGTAAGTCCTGATGGTGTCGCGCTCCGCTATCGGCATTTTTACCGTCAGGAACTGGCCTGGTTTGAACGTGGGGTTTGGTTGGCCCTGGGGCTCCAGGTAAAAGGATTTAATCACGCTACTTTCTGGTACGACTTCTTTCACCACATAAGCGAACCACTGGTTCTTGTGTGCATCGGCTTCGCGTAATCTTGCTGCCTCATCCCAGGTGCCGCTCAGCAGGCTGTTGGGTGAGTACTCATCCAGCTTCCAGCGCAGCGGCAGTGCATGGTTGATCCAGCGGCCGTGGTCGATATGAAATTTCCACAGGCGCTGTGCCCCGGCAAAAAAAGCTGCATCGGGGGCGTCCCATTCAATTTCCACGGTGCCGGTGAGGGTTAACAGGTGGCCGCTGTCAAAATCCAGGAACAACAGGCCGGCCTTGGGGTTTTTAACGAAATTGCCAAAGGTATTGAAGTGGTTGTTGCCCAGGTAATCCGGAATGGTCAGGGTGTTGGCGTTATCCACGCGGATAAAACCGGGCCTGCCGCCACGGTGTGACACATCAGCGCCTTCACTGGCCGCACCGCTGTCATTACTGACGGAGCTGGCGACAAAAAACGTATCGCTTTGCTGAATCAGGGCGCGGGCCCGGTCGTCCAGTTCAGTAAGTTCTGCAACGCTGCTGGTTGGCAGGGTCGTGGCGTCGATGTGCTGCAGTTCCCGCGTCTGGATATACTGCGGACAGTTGCCAAAGGCCTGGTCGACGGCGAGGCGAATACCGCTGCCGGTGGACTCTACAATGTGGGCGGCCAGACGATTGCGTCGCCGCGTGGGCAGCTCAATGCCCAGCAAGCCCAGGCGGGTGCCGGCGTGCAATGAATCGCCCAGGGGGTCACCGGTAACCGGCAGGGCATGGATGTCCAGGCTTGTCGCATCAGTGGCACTAATAAAGCCCGGTTCATTGAACAGTATCGACGCCCAGGGCCATCCGTTTTGGTCGGCATGGCCAACCAAAACAAAGGGTAATTGTTGATAGAAGGCCCGATGTTGGTCGGGCATATGATTGCGGATGACACGCCTGCCAAAGCGCTCCATTTGTTCTCTAACACCCAGGCGTTGCTGCACGGCTTGCTCGCCGTGGTGAAAGGGTGATGGGGCCTGCGCTGGCGTATCGGTCATGGTGTTATTCCGCTTTGGCTGTTGCTAAAAAGGCCTGACCATACACTGATGATCAGGCCTGCTGTGACACGCCGCTGGTCAGGCAGCCAGGCCAACGGGAGTTGCCTGCATTGGCACAAAACCGGGCAGCTGCTCAATACGCGCCAACCAGGCGCGAACGTTGGGGTAATCGGCCAGCGACACATCTCCCTCAGGTGCATGAGCAAGGTAGGCATAGTTGGCAATGTCGGCGATGGTAGCATGCTCGGTCACCAGCCAGTTGCGACCATCCAGGTGCGCTTCAAGGTCTGCCAGTACAGCGTAAGCCGTATTGATGGCGTTGTCATGGTCCAGCGTGGCGCCAAAGACATTAACCAGGCGCGCAGCAGCGGGGCCAAAGGCAATTTTACCGGCGGCGACAGACAAGAAGCGATGTACTTCGGCGGCGTCTACCAGATCTTCTGGCAACCAGGTTCGCGCGGCGTCGTACTTGCTGGCCAGGTAGACCAGAATCGCATTGGAGTCAGACAGCGTGGTGCTGCCATCTTCGATTACCGGCACCTGGCCGAAGCGGTTTTTTGCCAGGTAGTCGGCTTGCTTATGGGCACCGTTGGCGAGGTCAACGTTAACGATGTCAGTCGACAGACCGAGTATGGATAGCAATGCTTCCACGCGGTGTGAATGACCGGACAGGGCGTGACGGTAAAGTGTGATGGTAGACATAATTTCTTCCTTTGGTTTTTGGGTTGGGTTGTTTATGGGTTGTTTATGGATTGCTACAAGGTGCGCTGGCTCACATCGATGGCCTGCTCGTTGATACTGGCCGCGCGAGTGTGCATCAGGCCCTCGTCATCAAATTCCCAGTGCTCATTGCCATAGGCGCGAAACCATTGGCCACTGTCGTCGTGATACTCGTATTGAAAATTCACCGCGATACGATTGCCGGCATAGGTGAACAATTCTTTCTTTAGCTTGTAGTCCAGTTCCCGGGTCCATTTGCGCGTTAGTAACGTGGCAATCGCGTCGCGGCCCTGTACAAACTCACTGCGGTTGCGCCATTGCGAATCCGGGGTGTAGGCCAGGGCGACACGCTCCGCGTCTTTGGTGTTCCACAGGTCCTCGGCACGTTGTACTTTCTCCAGTGCGCTTTGTTGGGTAAAGGGTGGTTTAAGTGCTGTACTCATCGTTGTGCTCCATCTCTTTAGTGGCACCGAAAGGATACCGATCTGTTTATCTTGGAAATGAAGATATACCGATCTGTTTACCTTGTCAAATACTTTTTGAAAAAGATTCAGGGTTATCCAGGGTATGTTCTAGTGCCTATTGGTTGCGTAACAGATGGCTTGCCGTTTTCAGCGGCGCAGGGGTGTTGGTCAATCCTTACTTTTGATACTATACATATCGGTATACATTGAAATACGGAAAGCAAGCACATGCCCGCCCTATCCAAACGTGAGCAAATCGTCACCGAAGCATTGAAACTGTTCTACCGCGATGGTTTTAACGCCACTGGCGTCGATAAGATCTGCACGGATGCCGGAGTTTCCAAAAAGACCTTATACAATCACTTCAAATCCAAAGATGAGCTGGTGCTGGCAACGCTGCGCCAGCGCGATGAGTCGTTCAGGAACAAGTTTATGCGCGAGACCGAGCGGCGCGCGAGCACGCCCAGGGAGCGGTTGTTAACACTGTTTGATGCCCTGGAGGCCTGGTTTCAGGAAAAGGACTTCTCTGGTTGTATGTTCATCAATGCCTCGGCGGAGTTTTCGTCACAGGACGATCCCAATCATATGCTCAGCGCAGAGCACAAGCGCCTGGTGCGCGACTATATTTGTGAGCTCGCCGAGCAAGCCGGCGCGCGCGATCCGAAAGCCTTGTCGACACAGCTGAATTTACTGGTGGAGGGGGCCATTGTTGAGGCGCATGTCAGCGGCAATAAAAAGGCCGCAAAGCTGGCCAAATCAATGGCCAAGGTGTTTGTTGAGCAGGCCTTCGACTAGGGCCGTTCTCGGTTAGTGTTATTTTATCCCGGGATATTTACCTTGCGCCAACTATTGCGAGGATAGCTGCGCCAGCCTGCGGTCGATAAACAGCATGATCTGTTGCATCGTTTCCAGTGGGTGAATTTCAAAGGCGGATACGTGGCTGCCCCAGCGCTTTTTCCAGGCCAGCTTGGGGTGGTCCGGGTCTATCGGCGGTGCGGTCCATAAAGTGACTTGCTCATTGCGCCGCGCCTTCATTGTGTCAGCAGCGCCTCCAGTGCGTGTACATGTGGGTCGTGATCACCCAGTTCCCGCAACGCTTCTGCCAGTTGTAGCAAGTACTCGGTATTGCTGCCGCTGGGTCCTGTGGAACGTGAGATGTGGGCGGCGACCTCTGACAGCTGAGCCGGTCCCAAATACGCGTGGTTATGCTCGTCGGCGACGTAAATCAGGCCGTCGACATGGCGCTGTGATGTGCCCAGTTCAATGGCAATGGGAAATCTTTCATAGCCGTTTTTTTCACGGTGATCCAGGTGCTCGAATACCTCGTGATCGATCAGGAAGGCCATGCCCCTGCAGATGGCACCGGGGGAGGGGATGAGCGTTACCACCCGGCCAGGGGAGCAGGGGGTGCCGCGGTGATCATGTGAGCCTTGCCAGAAGCGGCGCTCCCAGCCGACAATATTCGCCGGCTCCTTCTCCAGGTAGGGAAAGTCAACCTTGTAGATGAGAGAGCCGTAGCCGAAGATCCAGGTTTTGTCGGTGTTTTGCATTGCCGTTTCAGACTCGCGTTTCAATGATGACCGGTCGACACCAATGCTGCTGCCACCGCGTTAGTTTTTCTACTGCTGATTGCGCACTGAAATCGGTTGCCAATGGCTTTGGAAAACCCGATTTATTGTGCATGCAGTTGGCGTTCAAGGCGCCATACAGTTCGCCGTCTATGCAGGTGGTGACAAACACCACCTGATTGCAGTTGGCACATTGGTGGAAGAGGGCGGTGTTGGAACCATGTTCCATCGTGCTGTACAGTTCGGTGTGATGAATGGATGCCGTGAATTTTGACCCGGATTTGCTGACCCAGGCCGCTGACTGCTGCCGGCAGTAGGTGCATTGGCAGGCTCTGGGCACGAGGCTGTAGTCTATGATTTGCCAGAATATTTCAATATTCTTGCAGCGACAATTGCCATGCATGCCCATTGCGGAATGGCTTACTCCGGCGCGTCACTGGGCGCCGGTGGCTCCAGTTCTTCAGGCTGTTCGACTACGCCTTCTTTTGCGCTGAGTTTTTGCTGACGCTTCTCTTCTTTCTTCTTTTTCTTGGCCAGCTCTCGCTGGCGTTTCTCGTAGGAATAATTCGGTTTGGCCATGCGCGATCTCTTTTTGGCTGGTTGCAGGATGAAGACTATAGGATAAGACATTTTGCCCTGTCGTGGAGGATTTCTTTTGCTGGAATCACGTTGCTGGAACGGCGGGTCAATGCATATTGGCTGCAGGGAATATGTTACAGTGCTTGGCGCATCCGGCGCCGGCGCTGTATCTGGACCCGGTTCGGTTGTTTCTTAACTAAAATGGCAGGCAGGGATTACATTATGATCAGCAAAAAGATATTGGCTTTGATGGGCATTGTTATTGTCACTGCGGCTGTTACCGGTTGTAGCAAGGATAAAATGGACGAGACCAAACAGTCCATGAAAGACGCCGCGGAGTCGGCCACCGAAGCAGTTAGCGAGGCAGCAAAAGATACCAGCGAGGCGGTTAGCGCAGCGGCAGAGGCGACGGGTGATGCCGTGGAGTCAGCAGCAGATGCCACTGGCGAGGCAATGGAATCAGCGGCCGATGCCGCGGGTGATGCAATGGATTCTGCTGCAGAGGCCACGGCTGACGCAGCCGAAGCCGCCGGCGATATGGCCGATGATGCCGCAGATAGCATGCATGCAATGGCTGACGACGTGTCACACAGTGCTGATGAAGCGATGAAAGCCGCAGATGATATGGCTGATGAAGCGGTTGAAGGTGCGGACGCTACGATGGACGACGCGAGCAAAGAGATGGATAAGGCTGCCGCTGAAGCTCACAAGGCAATGGAAGGCTAGGTTCTCACCCCCCGCCAGACACACCGGCGGGGATTGCTGTGCAAGGGATGCGTGAATGAATAACGGAGTCTCTACACCAGGGCTGGCTGATCTGTATCACCTTGGAGAGCAGATAGAGCTCGATCAGGAGGCCCCGTTACACGATCTGCGCCAGCGGGATCATGATATTGGGCGCCGTTGCAAAGCGGCGGATGATGCCGCCAGATTAATGTTCTGGCTACGCCAGCTATCAACGACCGCAGGATCTGCCTCAGGCGGTGAAGAGCGTTGGCTCACTGAAGCCTCGGCCGCTGTTGTGGCCAGAAGCGTGGCCCTGGTGCTGGGCTTTGTCGGTATGGCCTCGTTCCTGTTATCCGGCGGACAAGGTCTGGTTAACGTGTTTGTTTTCCTGTTGCTGTTCGTTCTGGTGCAGATACTATTTTGCCTGTTCTCGGCAATCGTTATGTTCAGGTCCGTGCGTGGCAATGCTCCGGTGGTGTTGCCGGTCAATCCTGCGCGCCTGGTGATCTCCAGGGCTTTCCCCGATAAGCGCTACCTGCGTGAATCCCAGTCCGCGGTGCGTCTGCTGGTATTGCGCTATGGACAGGAAATGGGTGCGATATTCACTATGGGGGCCGTGGCGGCGTTTTTTCTAGTGCTGGCTTTCAGCCCTTTTACCTTTGTCTGGGGTTCTACTTTTGGCGTCAGTGACGCCTTCGTCCGTGGCCTTACCAACGTCCTGGCAGCGCCCTGGTCATCCTGGTTGCCAGCGGCGACCGTGTCACCGCAGCTTATTGCCGACAGCCGGTTTCACCCGGCGGTGTCCGGCCTGAGCCAGGTAAACGTTGCCAGTATGGGTGGTTGGTGGCCTTTTCTCATTATGTCCATGCTGACCTATGCGTTATTGCCGCGAATGATCCTGTGGGGCCTGTCCCGCTGGTTTTATGTCAAGTTAATGAACCAGTCCTTAGCCCGGTATCCGGGCAGTGCCGGTATTCTGGCGCGGATGAAAGCGCCGGTGGTGCAGACCCAGGCAGTTGAGCCGGAAGACGATAGCCCGCGCACGCCTGGGTCGGTGCTGCCAGTGGATGATGGGTTATTGTTGCTGAACTGGGCTGGCACCCTGGGTACCGGGGAGCCCGATAGCTATGAGCAACTGCTGGCGGTACCACCGGGCAACAGGCTTGCCGCCGGGCTGGGTTCCCTGGCAGATGACGCTGTGAGTGTCGATAAGATTAACCAATACAAGCCCGAGCAACTATTGGTGGCGGTAAAGTCCTGGGAACCCCCCATGGCTGACTTGCTGGACTTTCTGGAGCGAGTGGTGGGGGTGACGCACTGCACTGTTTCTCTGGTGCCCTTACCGCGCAGATCTGTAGCGGAGCATAACCTGCAGGAATGGCGTGATTTTTCTCGCGGGCTGCCTTTTGCTGTGACCGATACCCAGGTATTGAGCCGCGTATGACGATGCCAACCTTTGCTGTTGTAGGCCGACCGAACAAGGGCAAGTCATCCATTGTAGCGACCCTGGCCCGCGATGACTCGGTGCATATCGCCCCGGGAGCCGGTTCTACACGCAAAGCTCGTCGTTTCCCTATGCAGATAGATGGTGAGACGCTCTATGAACTGATCGACACCCCGGGCATCCAGCGCGCCAGGTCTGTGCTGGCCTGGCTGCGTGAGCACAGCAGCGATGCGGCGTCCCGCCCGGAAACCGTGCGGCGTTTTGTGCGTGAACATGCGCACGACCCGCACTTCGCCAACGAGTACCAGATGCTCAGTCCCATTGTTGACGGGGCGGGAATTATCTACGTGGTCGACGGCTCCTGCCCCTTTGGCGCGGACTATGAAGCAGAAATGGAGATTCTCCGGTGGACGGGTCGCCCCAGCCTGGCGGTGATAAATCCTATCGAGAGCGATGAATATGTCGAGGAGTGGACAGCGGGGCTGGGGCAGTATTTCCAGACAGTGCGCGTCTTTGATGCGCATCGGGCGGAGACTCGCAAGCAACTGGAGTTACTGGAGTTGTTCGGACACCTGGATACTGCCTGGCAGGAACCTCTGCAGCGCGCTGTTGCAGTGTTGCGGGATGACCGCCAATTGCAGCATCGCAGTGCCAGTTCTTTGATTACAGATCTTATTATCGATTCACTTACCTACAAGGTCGAGCAATCCATACTCGAGGGAATACCTGAAGAGCCGGTGCAAAAACTGCTGTTAAACCAGTACAAGAGTCATCTGGTGAAGCGGGAGCGGCAGTGTCGTAAGCAGGTAGAAGAGTTGTTTTATTATTCTGACGTGCAAAAATCCGAACACAAGATCGCCATGGATGATGACGAATTGTTCAACGAGGAGAATTGGTATCTGTGGGGTTTGAGCAAGTGGCAGATGGTGACTGCGGCAGCATCAGCCGGTGGTATTGCCGGTGGCGGTGCCGGTATGGTCGTTGACGCGGCCAGCGGCGGCTTACTCGGCGGCCTGGGTACCGCAATTTCAGGTATAGGAGGGGCGGTAAGTTCTGCGGCAGGAGCCTGGAGATATGCAGATGACATTGGTCAGTTAAAAGTAAAGGGCATGCCCAGTGGCGGCAAGTTACTGTCCTATGGTCCTTCAAACAACGTCAACTTTCCATTCGTGCTGTTGGGTCGGGCGCTGCTACATCACAGCGTATTGAGCAGGCGCACCCATGCAGCACAGGACAAGTTGGACCTGAACCAACCCATTCTGGAGTGGATGAGTGACAAAGAGCGCAGGAAGCTGGCCAGGATATTCGACGATATCCGGGGCGATAAGAAAGTGCCAAAGCGCCGTGCGGATCTGGCGCAAATGGTACTGGGTTGGTGTGTTGCAGTGGATGGTGCTTGAGTGGCGCTAAGGTGTTGGCAGGCGCTCAGTTTTCCCGGCGTTTCTCGTCGTAGCTGTGCCACTTGCCCTTGTCCTTGTAAAGATTGAATCTCTGGGCGCAGGTTTCCTCGGCGTTGCCCTCGCTTAACCCTGTGGATTCGGCCTTATAGGCGGCGCCGCGCATGCACATGGCCATATCGTCGGTATTTTTCTGCAGGCGCGCCTCGTAGCTGGGGTGATGTTTTGCCTGGTAAGGCCCTGTCCAGTACCAATACGCGGCCGCGATCACCACGGCTATAGAGAAAATTCTTCCGATCATTATACAGGGGCTATGCTGGCGCTTAGAACTTATAGCGCATGGTCAAGCCGATGGTGCGCGGTTTGTTGATGGTCAGTCGTTGGCGAGAACCCCAACGGTTATTGTAGAACTGCTCGGCCACTTCGTCGGTGATGTTGGTCACGTACAGTGTGCTGCTCCATTTCTCCGCATCCAGGCCCATGCGGAAGTTACCGATGTCGTAGGACGGTTGGTCGGTAGGTCCGGTGGTGAAGACGATGGACTCGGTGCCATCGAGTGAATTGACCGAATCACCGGTATAGGACCAGTCAACACGCATGAAGGGGTCTGCTCCCAGCAGTTGTGTCTGGAAACTGTATTGTACGGCGATGCTGCCCTTGCTATCCGGGGCGATGGGCAGGTCGGTACCGTCTGACACGCTGGCTATGAGTTGACCGTCCGGGGCGAATATCTCGTTATCATCAGAAATCTCCGCGTTGATGGCCGCAAAGTTGGCACTGATATCCCAGCCTGCCGCCGGTATCCAGGCTACTTCAGCCTCAAAGCCCGTGACCTCGGCTTCGGAGAAATTGACGATGCCCAGGGTGAAGATGGTCGGGTCGTTCACCTGAATCTGCATGTCGTCCCACTGCATCAGGTAGGCCACGGCATTGAAACGCAAACTATTGTCCAGCCAGGTGCTCTTGAAGCCCAGCTCATAGTTTTTCAGCTTATCGGATTCGTAGGTCTTGGGCAGTATGGAGGAGGCACGCAGGGAGTTGGTGCCGCCGCTGCGGAAGCCTTCCGAGTAGGTGCCGTAGCTCATGACATCGTCAGTGATCTGATAGGTGACATTGAACTTGGGTACCCAGTCGTCTTCGCTGTAATTGGTTTGTTCGTTGTTGTACAGGTAATCGGTTGTTTCATTGACCTTCTTGCCTTCCAGCAGGTCGCCTTGTTGCAGTCCAAAATCTTCTTCGTAGTCAAACCAGCGAGCACCGGCGGTAAAGCTCAGCTTTTCGGTGGCATCGAAGGTGACCTCACCAAAAACTGCTGTTTGTTCTACTTCCAGGTCATAGGCACCGAAGAACCAGTTATCGGTATCGTTATTGTGGAAGCTGGCGTAATTCGGGTTGTAGTAGGGCGAGTTGGCCAGGTAGCTCAGGTAATCATAGCCCTGGTTGGCGTAGTAGTCGTTATCACTGAAGTTGCGCACGGTGGAGGTAAACAGCTGTTCGCGCTCCAGCTTGCCATAAAAGAAGCCTACCAGGCCGCTCCAGCGGCTGTTTGAATCTCCCGGGGTGGCCAGACGCCCCTCCACCGTCCAGCGCTCGTCTTCCTGGTCCTGAATGGCGTAGCCACGGGGTGCACCGGTAAAATCGTAGACGGTCGCCGCATAATAGTAGCCGGCTGCGACGTAGGTCGGGTCGTATGCCTGGTCAAAATCAAATTGGTAGTCGGTGGCATCCGCCTCGTAGGTCATGTCCCGATTGAAGTAGCTACCGGTCAACACCATGTCGGCGAATCCCAGGTTGCCCTCCAGGGTCAGGCTTAACTGGTACCAGTCATCGGACAGTTGCTCGTCTTCAAAGCGCACCTGTTCGCGCTCGCCCACAAAATCATTGGTATCGCCAAAACCGTCCACATCCAGATTCTGGATGACAGCGGCAATATCCACTGTCCAGTCTTCGTTGACGAACCAGCGCAGGGCGGCACGCCCTCCCACCGTCTCCGCCGAGTTGACGTCATCATCCACCTGATCGGCGTTGTTAAAGGGTGCGCCCAGTGGCAAACCCGCGGCCACGCGGTTGCCGGCCCACTGGTCGGGCTGGTTCTGCCCCAACACGTTGTCTATGTAGCCGGCTTCGTCGCTGCGAAAGCCCACCAGCCGGATGGCGACTTTTTCATTAAACAGGGGGATGTTGATCATACCCGCGATATCAGTGTCCTGATCGTCGCTGTCTTCAACCGTGGCAATACTGCCCTCTATCCAGCCGGACATTTCGGTGGGGTCGGGTTTGTTGGTGATGATGCGCAGCGTGCCAGATTGTGAGGCATCGCCAAATAGTGTGCCCTGGGGGCCGCTCAGTGCTTCCACCCGTTCGATGTCGATCAGGCGTGGGTCGGGGTTGAGACCGGCCTGGGTAATCGGTTGTTCATCCAGGTAAACGCCCGCCGAGGGCTTGGTGCCGAACTGGATGCCGGATGAGGCCACACCGCGAAATACCACCGAGGTGCCGCCGGGTTCACGTCGTGCATAGGCCAGGCTGGGGATCTTGCCGGCGTAGTCGTCAAGGGTAGCGAAACCCTGGCGTTCTATATCTTCGGTGGTGAAGGCGGTAATTGCCTGTGGTAGATCCTGCAAATTGGCCTTGCGCTTGCTGGCGGTGACAATCACTTCTTCCAGTGCAGTGCTCTGGGAGTAGGCCATTTGGCTGGTGCCGAGCACCGCAGAAACCATAAGGGCCAGGGTTTTCTTACGGACCGGAATATTGCCGTTGGTCATAGGGGCTGACTGGCTTATTTTATTATCCATAGTCACTGCCTGTTTTTTTTATTTCACCTGATAGCTGATCCTAAAGTATGGTGTCGCAAAAGCCAAGTCCCTTTTCTGAGTATCTGAATGAATCATCATTCATTTGGCGTGGATGCGGTTGACTCGGCGCCAGTCGCAACATAATCTGGCCTCGAATCACTTTGCAGTCAGGATGGAAAACCCTGTAATGGATATCGGCGTTCCTCTTCGCGAACTCGGCGAGTACGACATCAGTGCCCTGCGTGACGTTATTCTGGCGCAGGATGAGCAGGCGTGGCTGGGCAATACCTACCGTCAGGCGCAGTACGATGTGCACCAGATGACCAACTCCATTGTGATGATTTTCACCGATGGCAGTGGCTGGCCCAATATAGAAGTAGAGCGTCAGGCCGGCTGGGACCTGCTGGCGGAACACGCCATCCCGCTGATGCATCAAATACTGGCAGATCATTACGCGCCCGGGGGCACCATCATTCGTGCCATGGCTGCGCGCCTGGAGGCCGGGGGCATCATCAAGCCCCATAGAGACAAGCACCCCTCGTTCCACTACGGCCATCGTATCCATATCCCCATTTCTACCAATCCCAGAGTGCGGTTTATGATTGATGGCCGGCCTTACAAAATGCAGGTGGGCACGGTGTACGAGATCAACAATCAGGAACAGCACAGTGTTATGAACAAGGGTAAGGAAGGGCGCATTAACTTTATCTTCGACTATGTGCCGCCGGAGCATGTGGGCGGAGAGCCGGTTGCCGGTGAGTCGCGCCAGGCGTGACTACTCTTATAGCCACATCGGTCGTCAGGGGCAGTCACCAGGGCGAGAGTCACGGCGGTGTTTACCTGGTGGATTTCCAGGACCAGTCCGTGGAGCAGGTTATTGACTGGGACAGTGCCGATATTGATTGGCAGGGTCGCGGTTGGGACCGCGGTTTACGCGGCATTGCCTTTGATGGTGAGCGCGTGTTTATCGCCGCCAGCAACGAGTTGTTTGTCTACAACCGGCATTTCGAGCTACAGGCGTCATACCGCAATCCCTACCTGATGCACTGCCATGAGATTTTCGTTTACCAGCGCCGCTTGTACATTACTTCCACGGGCTTTGATGCCATTCTGGGTTTCGATCTGGAGCAGAACCGCTTCTGCTTCGGCCTGCATATTGTGCGTGTGGGCAGTGGCTACCAGGGTGGCCCCTTTGACCCCGAGGGCGAACTGGGGCCATCGCCGGGCAATGAATTACACCTCAATAACGTATTTTGCGATGACAGTGGCCTGTATCTCGCCGGCCTGAAAACCAGTGCCATGGTGCGCTTCGATGGGCGCATGCTCAAACGCGTGGTCACCTTGCCGCGGGGTATGCACAATGCCCGGCCCTTTGCCGGAGGGGTATTGTTCAACGATACCGTGGCGGATCGGGTGCGCCTGGTAACACCCGAGCAGGAGATCAGTTTCGCCGTGCCCCAATTTGAGCTTAAGGATTTAACGCACACCGAGATGGATGATTCGCGCATCGCCAGAGCCGGCTTCGGGCGGGGACTGTGTGTGATCGACGATAAGCTGGTGGCTGGCGGTTCATCGCCTTCAACCATTGCCCTGCATGACCTGGAGCAGGCGCGCACGCGCAGCATCGTCACCCTGAGCAAGGACATTCGCAACGCGGTCCACGGCCTGGAAGTGTGGCCCTTCAGCTGAGCCTATTGGTAGCGATCCAGCACCGGTTCCAGAACTTCCTGTAACTCTTCCAGATAGGGTGCGTAATTCCGCCAAAACGCTACGCCTGAGGTGTAAATAGGCTGGCGTACCTGTTCCGAGCTGGCGGTGCGAACCGCGCGCTCGGTAGCATAAAAGTTAAGGCAGCCATCTTCCCAGGGGAGTTCCAGAAACTCCAGTATACGCACCACCTGTGACTCCAGGTCCGCCACTGTATCCTCGTACTGCACGCGCAACACCTTGCCCGGCAACACCGTGTCCCAGTGATCCATCATGCGCTGGTATTGCAGGTAGTATTCGCCGATATCACTCTGGTCGTAGCTGAACGTTTGCCCCTTGGCATACAGCTGCTTCAAGTTGCCCAGGCAGGCATCCATGGGATGGCGGCGGGCATCAATAATTTTTGCATTGGGCAAGATGCTGTGAATCAGGCCTATGCTGGGAAAGTTGTTGGGCATTTTGTCGATAAAACGGGGCGTCCCTTCCACTCTATGCATGGCGGCCATTTGTAGATAGTCCTGGCCCAGGCGATGGAAGTGGCGCGGTTCCAGTTCCGACAGTACCTGCGGGTAGCGCATACCGTCAGCGCGGTTGCGGTTGAGTGACTTGCTGATGCGGCCTATATAGGGCAGTTCGCTGGTGCCTTCCACCTGCGAGTGGCTGGCGATAATCTGCTCTACCAGGGTGGAGCCGGAACGCGGCATTCCCAGCACAAAAATCGGGGCGGGGTCGGGGTTGCCAACATTCAGGTGCGCTTTAAAGAAGTCCCCATTAAAAAATTCGATCAGGTCGGTGTTCACGGTCTCGGTCTGCACCGGGTCGTAACTGACCAGCATGCGTTGTTTGGCATTGCCTTGCTCATAGTAGGGCCAGGCCTGCTCGAAATCACCGCGGTCCTCATAGGCCTTGGCCAGCGCGAACAGAAAATTGACCTCAGAGATTTCCTTGACCGACGCGCTGGCGACGCGCTCTTTCATCTCTTGTATTTGCGCATCATCGAAACGGTAGGTCTTGAGATTAGCCAGGCTGTAATAGACTTCGCCAAAATCCGGTTCGATTTCCAGGCAGCGTTGATAGGCCTGGATACCGTCGTCCTGGCGGCCCAGGGTTTTCAGC
This sequence comes from Halioglobus sp., assembly GCA_036961445.1. GTDB lineage: Bacteria > Pseudomonadota > Gammaproteobacteria > Pseudomonadales > Halieaceae > JBALVO01. The sequence goes on along the minus strand of JBALVO010000027.1, from coordinate 18,735 downwards.
ATATGGCCCAGGCCCAGTAGAGCCCCTGCATGTTGCGGTGCCAGGTCCAGGCAGCGCTGGTAAGCAGCGGCAGATTCTTCGGTCAGGGCTGCGGGACCCAGTACCCCGGCCAGGCGAAAATGGGCTTTGGCATTGTCTGGCTGGCGCGTAACGATCTCGCGATAGACCTCTATGGCCTGCTCGTGGTGGTCCAGCTCCTTTAACACCCGGCCCAGTTCGAACAGGGCAGGCAGGTGGTCCGGGGCACTTTCCAGGGCCTGGCGCAGCAGGTGCTCAGCGTCTTCCAGATCACCGGCGGCGGCCGCGATCAGGCCCAGCATGCGCAGGGCGTCTACGTTTTTGCCGTTTTTCTGCAGTACCTGGCGGCACAGCTTCTCGGCCTGCTCCAGGCGTCCGGCCTTGTGATGCTCTGCGGCGAGCGCCATCATGCCGCGCTCCGGCGACAGGGCAAAACTGCGTTCGAAGGCCTCGTCAGCCTCCTTGCCCCGGCCAACCATGGCCAGGGCCTTGCCCAGCTGGAAGTGGGCCTCTTCCAGTTTGGGATCCAGCCGCACTGACTTTTCCAGTAGTGGAATGGCGTCCTCGGCCCGCTTTTGTTGCATCAGCAGGGTGCCCAGGTCTTCATAAGGTTTGGCGAAAGTGGGCGCCAGGTCGATCACCTTGTGCAGTACTTTCTCTGCCTCGCGGAACTGGCCCTGGTCGCCCAGGGTAGCCCCCAGCAGGCCCAGGATATTAATGTCTTCAGGGTATTGGCGCAGGGTCTGGCGACAGCTGGCCAGCGCTTGCTCGGTTTTGCGCTCCTGCAGTAATTGCAGGATGTCGTTGAACAAGCTGCGCGGTGCTCGGTTTCCTTGCATGCGGCCTCTATTGTCGGGGGCGGGAAAAAGAGTGGGTTATGGTATTGCGAAACGCGCTGCTGCTCCAGTGCCGTGTGCTTACTTTACTGATGACGCATCCAGTCGCTGTTGCCGGAACATCAGCCAACCGGCCACGACCACGCCGCTGGCCACCACCGCAATAACCAGTGTCGCCAGGGCATTCACCTCCGGTGTGACCCCCAGCTTTACCTTGGAGAAAATAACCATCGGCAAGGTACTGGCGCCGGCGCCGGAGGTGAAGCTGGCTATCACCAGATCGTCCAGCGACAGGGTGAAGGCCAGCAGCCAGCCGGAGGCCATGGCCGGTGCGATCAGGGGCAGGGTAATGTCGCGAGTGACCGCGAACGGCCTGCCCCCCAGATCCATGGCGGCCTCCTCCAGGGAGTGATCCATACTGGCCAGGCGCGATTGCACGATAACCGCCACATAGGCCATGGAGAAGGTGATATGGGCGATGGTAATGGTATTGGCACCGCGGCTGCCTGGCCAACCGGTCAACTCCTGCAAGCTCACAAATAGCAGCAGCAATGACAGGCCGGTGATCACTTCGGGCATCACCAGCGGCGCGGCGATCATGCCGGTGAACACCGTGCGGCCCCGAAACTTGCCCATACGATTCAACGCCAGACCGGCCAGGGTTCCCAGCACGGTGGCCACCGTCGCGCTGATCAGCGCAATTTCCAGGCTGAGCAGGGCGGCGCTGAGTATCTGGTCATTGTCCAGCAAGGCGGTATACCAGCGTGTGGAGAAACCACCCCATACCGTCGCCAGGCGAGAATCGTTAAACGAGTAGGTCATCACCACAAATATCGGTATGTACAAAAAGGCGAAGCCAAAACTCAGCATCGAGTACAGGAACGTAGACGGTCGCTTCATGGTTCGGCCTCCTGCTGTAAACGCTGGAACAACATGATGGGCATAATGAGGATCAGCAGTAGTACGATCGCTACCGCTGAAGCGAGTGGCCAGTCGCGGTTGACGAAGAACTCATCGTACAGGGTGCGTCCTATCATCAGTGAGTCCAGTCCACCGAGCAGCGCGGGAATGACGTACTCGCCCAGTGCCGGAATAAAGACCAGTAGTGAGCCGGCGATAATGCCGGGCATGGCCAGCGGTAGCGTCACATCGTAAAAAACCCGCAGAGGCCTGGCGCCCAGGTCCGCCGCCGCCTCGTGTATATCCGGATCGAGTTTTTCCAGGGTCGCATATAGCGGCAGTATCATGAACGGCACGTAGGTATAGACAATGCCCAGGTAGACCGCACCGTCGGTGTAGAGCATTTGCAGGGGCTCATCAATCAGGCCTGCAGACAGCAGCAGGTTATTGATCAGTCCATGCTTGCCCAGCATAACCATCCAGGCATACACACGCAGCAGGAATGAGGTCCAAAAGGGGAGTATCACCAATAGCAGCAGCAGGTTGCGCCAGGGCAGTGGCGCCAGTGCTATGGCGTAGGCCATGGGAAAGCCCAGCAGCAGGCACAGCAGTGTCGCTATCAGGGCAATCTTTATCGACTTCAGATAGCTGACCCAGTACAGGTTGTCTTCGGTCAGGAAGGCATAGTTGTCAAAGGTCGCCAGAATCTTGCTACCGGACACAGCCGCCCAGTCAAAGAAGGGCGTAAAGGGGGGTTGTGCCACGATGGGGTCGGCAAAACTTATTTTTAACACAATGGCAAAAGGCGCCAGGAAGAATAGCAGCAACCAGATATAGGGCAGGGCAATAACGCAACTGCGCCACAGGCGATCACGCTTGCCCGGGTTGGCGACCGTGGTCATTCGGTGAGCACCACACTGCAGCTTGATTCCCAGCTGATAAACACCTCGTCATCCCATTCCAGCAACAGTGCCGCGGAGCGTTGGTAATTTTGTGCGCTGACCTGGATGACGCGGCCGTTTTTTGAGCGCACCCGGTAGATCGACCGGTTCCCGTAGTAGGCCAGATCCTCAACCACGCCGCTGGTGACGGTATGTCCTTCCAGATTGGGTCGCTCCTTGCTGATCAATAGCTTTTCGGGTCGGATACCGACCATGCAGCGACTGCCATTGGCCAGTGGCTGCGGGTGACGGGTGCGGATTTGTGTGCCGCTGCCCTCCAGTGCCACGGTAATGTTTTCGCCCTCGCTACTGTGCACCGTGGCATCGAAGATATTGATGCTGCCAAAAAAGTCGGCAACGAAATGGTTCAGCGGGAACTCGTAAACCTCGCTGGGGCTGCCTATCTGCACGAAACCACCGGCGTTCATGACCGCGATACGCGTGGCCAGGGTCATCGCTTCTTCCTGGTCATGGGTAACCACGACGAAGGTGATACCCAGTTGATCCTGCAGGTTCATTAACTCGAATTGGGTTTGCTCACGCAGTTTTTTATCCAGCGCCGCCAGTGGTTCGTCCAGCAACAAGACCTTGGGTCGTTTTATCAGGGCCCGGGCCAGCGCGACACGCTGGCGCTGCCCGCCACTGAGCTGGTCGGGCTTGCGTTTTGCCAGCTCTGGTAGCTGCACCAACTCCAGCATGGCAGTGACGCGTTGCTTGATTTCTGCGGCGGGCAGCTTTTCCTTTTTCAGTCCGTAGGCAATGTTCTGCTCCACGGTCATATGCGGGAACACGGCGTAAGACTGGAACATCATATTGACCGGGCGGTCGTAGGGGGGCAGGTCGGTGATGTCGACGCCGTCGATCAGGATGCGACCGTGGGTGGGTTTTTCAAAACCCGCCAGCATACGCAACAGCGTCGATTTACCGCAGCCTGAACCGCCCAGAATGGTGAATAGCTCGCCCTGGTAGATTTTCAGGCTAATGTCATCCACGGCGGTAAAGTCACCAAAACGCTTGCTGAGCGACTGGATTTCAATAAAAGGTTGCTGCGTGGGGTCCCGCCAGGGTGTGCCCTGGCAGGCACTGTTCTGATTGGCCTGCTCGCGGTTTTGTTGATCCTTGGGGGTGTCTTGTGAAGTCATAGTCCGGTCTTGATCTTGGTCCAGGTGCGGGAGCGACGTCGCTCCAGTTTGGGTGGCAGTATTTTTGAGGCGTGCAGGCGTTGCATGGTGTCACGATCCGGGTAGATGGCCGGGTCGCCGGTAATCGCCGAATCTACCAATGCGGTGGCTGTGCCGTTGGCATTGGCATACCCGGTGTAATTGCTTGCCCTGGCGATAATCTCCGGTCGCAGCATGAAGTCCAGAAACAGGTAGGCATTATCAACATGGGGAGCGTCCGACGGCAGGTACATAACATCGTACCAGTCGGTGCCACCCTCCTGTGGAATACTGTAGCCCAGGTCCAGGTCCAGGCCGGCCTCTGCTGCGCGGCTCGTGGCCACCGAGTAGTCTCCTGACCAACTCATGGCAATACAGACTTCCTCACTGGGTAAATCCAGTAACATCTTGGTAGAGCTGAAATACTTGATATAGGGACGTACCGACTTAAGCAAGCTTTCCACTGCGCTCAGGTGCGCCGGTTCTACTGAGTTTGCCGGATATCCCAGGTACAGCATCGCTGTGGGGATGACCGAGGTGGGATCGTCCAGCAGGCTGACCCCGCAGTCGGCGAAGCGCGACACGATTGTCGGGTCGAAGACCAGGGCGGCACTGCCCAGCGGTGCGTCCGGCATGCGTGCCAGTACCATATCCCTGTTGTAAGTGAATCCGGTGGTGCCCCACATATAGGGGACGCCGGTGATATCAACGCCATAGTTTCGCGTGATCTTGTCCACGATATCGCTGTCGATGTGGTGCCAATTTTTCAGACGGGAGGTATCAACCGTTTTGTAAACTCCGATGGGTATCAGTCGGGCGGAGAAGGAAGCGGCGTGTACTACGACGTCATAGCCCGAGCCGCCGGTCATCAGTTTGGTGTCGACCATCTCACTGGAATCGTAGATGTCGTAATTGACCTTGATGCCATACTCTGCCTCGAATTCCTTGATGACGGTCGGATCAATATAGTCTGCCCAGTTGTAGATATTGACCACGGACGAGTCAGCGCTGAGCGCCATACTGCTGCAAGCCAGCGCGAACAGGGCGACCAGCAGTCGGGATTGCATTACATGCCGTCCAGGCCGCGTTTGGCCAGGGCGCCGGCAATGATCATGCGCTGGATTTCACTGCTGCCCTCCCAGATACGATCGACGCGTACTTCCCGGTAAAAACGCTCCACCGCATTGTCCCGGCGATAGCCGCGGCCGCCCCAGATTTGCAGGCAGCGATCCGCTACGCGGTTGGCCATTTCGGTGGAGTACAGTTTTACCATGGAGCAGCGCGCGTGCAGGGATTTGAGATCTGCGCCCTGATCGTGGGCTCTGGCCGCCTCGTACACCATTAATTTGGCGGCCCACAATTCGGTGACACTGTCGGCCAGCATGAATTGTATGGCCTGTTTGTCGATCAGCTTTTCATCCAGTATCTGTCGTTGGCTGGCCCATGCGGTGGCTTCTTCTATCATGCGCGATGCGGCGCCCAGCATGCGGGCGGCGATCGTCATGCGCTCGTGCCGAAACCAGCTGCGGCTGTAATCCATGCCTGAACCTGGCCCGCCAATACGGTTGCGGGCCGGCACCTGCACATCGGTAAAACGGTAGGTCGGGTGGTGCGATGGGAACGTGTGGGAAAACAGCGGGTTTTCGACGATCTCGATACCGGCGCTATCCTTGTCCACCAGGAACAAGGCATCGCCGCCTTCTTCAGTCCTGGCCTGCACAAAGAAAAAATCTGCCAGGTTCCCGGAGGTGACAAACCACTTTTCGCCGTTTAGCAAATAACCCTCTGCGCTGCGCGTGGCCTGGCTGTTAATAACTTCATGGGAACCGGACTCCGCCTCGGTAATGGCATAGGCCTCCCGGCGCCTGCCTTCCAGCAGTGGCCTAATATAGGTTTCCAGCTGGAATTCGCTGGCACCGCAGGCTTCATACATCCACGATTGTGCTTCTGGAAAACACCAGCACAGTGCATTGGTGACCCTGCCCAGCGCCTCCCATGCCACTACCTGGTCCACCATGCCCAGTCCCAGACCGCCGTGTGCAGACGGGGCATCCATACCCGGTAGGCCCAGTTGCATTGCCTGGTCATGAATGTTGCGCATGGTTGCGGCTGGCAGTTCGCCGCCGTTCATTTCCGCAGCGACCTCCTGCGGAATAAGCGTGTTGTCTACGTACTTGCGCACGGCCTGTTGCCAGGCGAGAGACTCAGGTGTCAGCTCAATGTGCATCGCGTCAGGGCTCCGGACTGATGTGTTGAGGAAAAGTGCTGGCCAGGTAGTGTCTGGCGACCCGATGGGCTTTCTTGCGCGGCAGTCGGCGCGGCGCTACCAGTGTATTGAGCCACAGCCCGTCTACCAGCGCGATATAGCCGGCGGCGGTCAGTTCGGCATTGGCATGCGGGTAAGCGGCCTCATCGATAACCGTCTGGAACAGGCGGGTTATCTGCGCCTCGGCCATAGAGTCCCGACGCGAGCAAATACGCTGGTAGGTGGGTCGTGATTTGGCTTCGCCGAGAAAGGCAAACCACACGGCCATTTTATCCTTGTCGGTCACCGGGGTGCTGAAATCAAATTCCAGCAACGCTTCCAGTTTTGCCGCAACGCCGGGGTAGGATTCGCTGTTCAGGATTTCTTGTTGACCGCGACTGTACTCGGCAGTCACGAACTCCAGGGTTTCCAGCAGCAGCTTCTCTTTGCTTTTGAAATGCAGGTTGGCGATACCCAGGCTCAAACCGGCCTCGGTAGTGACCCTGGCCATAGTGACGCCAGACAGACCTGTTCTGGCGATGCACTTCATAGTGGCGCGAATCAACTGATCCTTGCGCACTTCCTTGGGCTGGGCGCGGAGTTTGAGACCTTTTTTCTTATTAGTGCTGGTCAAAGTCAGCTCTTATTGGAATTCATGACACTCTACTGGGTGGGTCGCGCTTTTGCGACCCCGTTATATCGACCATAAACCAAGGCGCTGACCGAGGCAACAAATGAATGATCATTCATTCGTGGCTGGACAGCCTAAGGTTGTCATGGCATGCTCGCGTCTCGAATAGCCCCGGTGTTATACGCCGGGTTTGGCGGTGGAGAAAGCGGTGAAGAAATACGACGCAATTGTCATTGGCGCGGGACATAACGGCCTCACCAATGCAGCTTATCTGGCCAAGGCCGGTCTGGATGTGGCGGTGCTGGAGCGCAATTCCTATATCGGTGGGGCGACTGTCACTCGCGAGTTGCACGCGGGCTGGAAATATACCAACTGCTCTTACGTGTGCAGTTTACTGCGCCCTGAAATTGCCCGGGACCTGGAACTGCCGCGTCACGGCTTGCAGGTGGTGCCCTACGGTGGCGGTGTCACCTTCAAGCGCGACGGGGATTACTACGGCAATTACTATGATCACAATCGCCAGTATCGTGAAATGGCCAGGCACTCCAAACGCGATGCCAATGCCTACGAGCGCTACACGGCAGATGTGATGAAGCAGACCCGTCTGATCAGGCCCTTTTTGCTCAAGCGTCCACCGGATCCCACGTCGTTAAAGTTACGCGACCTGCGCGACCTGGCCGATTTTGCCGGCTCATTTATGGAAATGGGTGAGCAAGGCCTGGCTGATACCTTGAAGTTCTGGACCAAGAGCGTCGGTGACTATCTGTGTGAGTATTTTGAAACAGACGTGATCAAGGCGCACCTGGGCGGCTCCGGAATAATCGGTACCGCGCTGGGTGTCTTCTCTCCCGGCACTGCCTATGTCTTACTGCATCACTATATGGGTGATGTTGATGGCAATGTGGGTTCCTGGGGTGTTGCCCGCGGCGGTATGGGTGCGGTGTCTGGCGCGCTGGCTGCATCGTTCCAGGCCTTCGGTGGTGAGATCATCTGCGATGCCGATGTCGACCGCATTATCGTCAAGGGCGGTAAAGCGATAGGTGTGGCGCTAAAAAATGGTGACGAGTACCACGCCGACGTGGTGGTTTCCAACCTGGATCCCAAGCGCACTTTTCTCGATGTGATGGATGCGCAGGATTTGCCGGCGGATGTGGTGAAGAAGGCAGAGAATTTCAAAATTCGCGGTTCCTCCGGCAAGCTCAACATTGCCCTGGACGGCCTGCCGACATTCCAAGGCCTGGACAAGAACAGCCCGTTAATGCTCGGTGATATGCACTTTTCTGATTCGCTGGAGCGCATCGAGCGCGCCTATGATGATTGGAAAGATGGCACCTGGTCCAAAGATCCCTATATCGATATGTTGATCCCCACCCAGACCGATCCTTCTATGGCGCCTCCGGGCAAACATATGATGACGGTGTTCGTGCAGTACGCGCCGCCAAAAATCAACGGTGGCGAGTGGACGGACGCCGACAAAGACGGTTTTGAAAAATCAGTGATAGACCAGATCGCCAGACATAGTCCGGATTTCAAGGACCTGATTCTGCACTGCGAAACGCGTACGCCGCGGGAGATTGAGGCGGAGGTGGGTCTTACCGAGGGCAATATCTTCCAGGGTGAGCTTACCTTCGACCAGTTGTTGTTCAACCGGCCCTTTCCCGGTTATGCCCAGTACCGCGGGCCGGTGCAGGGCATGTATATGTGTGGTTCCGGCACCCATCCGGGGGGTGGTGTCATGGCCGCACCAGGCGCCAATGCGGCGCGGGAGATCCTCCACGATTTGCGCAAACCCAATACAGTGCCTGGAGGCTACGCCGATGACTGATAACTACGATGTGGTATTGGTAGGCGCGGGTCACAATGGCCTGGTGTGTGCTACTTACCTGGCAAAGGCGGGCAAGAAAGTCCTGGTGCTGGAGGCGAATGCCACTCCCGGTGGGTGCGCGGCAACGCGGGAATTTTCCCCGGGTTATTCGGTATCGTCCTGTGCCCAGTGGCTGAACCAGTTGCATCCGGCGGTCACTCGCGATCTCGCGTTGGAAAGCCACGGCCTGCAATGGGCGGCCCGTGAGTTGGCATCGATCTCGCTGGACCTCGATGGGCAGCACCTGACGCAGCGTGGTGACCATGTTGAGGGGGGCAATGTGACGGCGGCCGATAGTGCCGCCTTCCGGGAATTTCATGCCAAAACGACTAAATTTGCCAAGTTGTTGGTCAAGGCGTTCGAGGCGCGTGCCCCGAAGCTGGTCGAGTCGAACCTGACAGATCGGCTCACACTGATCAAGTTGGGTCTGGGCCTGAAGATGCTGGGCCGGGATGATATGAGCGACCTGATGCGCATTATCCTGATCAATATGTATGACGTGATGGAGGAGAACTTCGACAGTGCGCAACTCAAGGGACTGCTGAGCCTGGACAGTCTGCTCGGTTCCCATATGGGGCCGCGCACGCCGAGCACGGTTTTTGGCTATCTGTACCGCCGCGTGGGCGAAGTGTTTGGTCACACCGGTCACGCCCAGGTGAAGGGGGGGATGGGTGCGCTGGGCCAGGCCATGGCCGCCAGTGCGCAGGCGGCCGGCGTGGACATTCGCCTGAGCTCTGCCGTCGCCAGTATTGATGTTGATGCCGGTCGCGTGACCGGTGTGACGCTGGCCGATGGGCAGCAGATCGCAGCGGCGATCGTGGTCTCCAACGCCGACCCGATAACAACATTTGAGCGACTGGTGGGTTTGCGCAACCTGGAAACGGATACCGCGCGACGGGTCAGTCAGATCAGATGCACCGGCGGCACCGCCAAGCTACACCTGGCGCTGAACGGTCTGCCCCGATTCACCGGCCTCGATGACCGGCAGTTGGGGCAGCGTCTGGTGATTGCACCCGATATGAATTACATAGAGCGCGCGTTTAATGCCGTTAAATATAAGGAATACTCAACGGCACCGGCCCTGGATATCAGTATTCCCACGGTCCATGATGCTGCGCTGGCGCCGGCCGGTGGCCACGTGCTATCAGCCATCGTGCAGTTCGCGCCGTATGAGCCCGAGGGTGGGTGGGACGCTCACCGGGAAACCTTTACCCAACTAATCGTGGATTGCATCGCCAGCTACGCCCCGGGAATCAAGCAGCAAATCATTGCCAGTGAATTGCTCACCCCGGCTGATCTGGAGCGGGATTACGGTATGACCCGAGGCCACTGGCATCACGGCGAGCTGGGCATGGATCAGGTGCTGATGATGCGTCCGTTTCCGGGGGCGACGCAATACAATGCGGCGTTTGACGGTTTGTATCTGTGCGGCGCGGGCGCCCATCCCGGCGGTGGGGTCATGGGACTGGCGGGGCGCAATGCAGCGCAGGAAATCATCAAGCGGGGGGCAGCGGCATGACTACAAGAAGCGATGACACCATGATGCTTACCACGCCCTTTCACTCCAGGATTGCAGCGGCATGCGAGCTGAACTGTTGGGGCGACTGGATGGGTTACACCACACCTAACGCCTATATCGATGTTGAGTTGGAGTATTTTGCGGTGCGCTGCACGACCGGCGTGTTCGATCTCTCACCGATGAACAAGTACCGTATTACGGGGCCGGATGCGGAGGCTTACCTGAATCGTCTGGTCACCCGTGATGTCAGCAAAATCCGTGTCGGGCGGGTGGGTTATACCGTGTGGTGCGATGATGCCGGACAAGTGATGGATGACGGCACTATCTTCCACCTGGCAGAAAACGACTACCGTATTTGTGCCTATGCACGTGCCACCGACTGGTTGCATTGGTCGGCACTGGGTTTTGATGTGACCATTACAGATGAAACGGCCGAAGTGGCCGCGCTGGCGGTGCAAGGTCCGACTTCCTGTGCGGCGCTTACCGCCATGGGGTTGACCGGGCTGGATCAGCTCAAGCCCTTTGGTTTGACCGAGTTTGATTTTGAAGGTGAATCCCTGATGGTCAGTCGCACCGGATTTACCGGAGACCTGGGTTACGAATTGTGGATAGCGCCGCACAAGGCCGAAGCGTTGTGGGATAAGCTATTTGCCGCCGGCAAGCCCTACCTGATCAAGCCCTTTGGTACGCATGCCCTGGAAATGGCCAGGATTGAGGCGGGTTTCCTGCAGGCGGGCGTGGACTTTATGCCGGCTGAAGAAGTGGTTCGCAACGGACGCTCACGCTCACCGTTTGAACTGGGTCTGGGTTGGTTGGTCGATATGAATAAGTCGGTGTTTAACGGGCGTCGTGCGCTGCAGCAGGAATTGGCCCGAGGCTCTCGCTATCGTTTTGCCATCCTGGATGTGGATGGCAACAAACCGGCGAATCACTCGTTTATTCTCAAGGGCAACAAGCAGGTGGGTACCGTCACGTCGGCGGCCTGGTGCCCGACCGCCAAGACCAATGTCGCCTTTGCTCAGGTTGAGATGCCTTATGGCGCGGTGGGAGACGAGCTGGTCGCAGAGATCTACTACCAGCGGGAGCTGCACTGGACCCGCGTGCTGGCACCGTGCAAGGTAATTGATGCCCCGGTATTCAATCACCCGCGTCGTCGCGCCACACCCCCGGGCAATTTCTAGGACCCAATGAATAGCCCCCACCGACTCGATCCGCTGGTAAGGTCCCGCTCGATCGCGGTGGTGGGGGCGAGTACCCGCCCGGGTTCGCCCGGCAATGAGGTGCTGGTGAACTTGCGCAAGGGCGGTTTTGACGGCGAGCTCTTCGCGGTAAATCCCTCCAGCGATTCCATTGCCGGTATTGCCTGTTACCCCACCCTGTCAGCGCTGCCACAGGTGCCACAACATGTGGTGTTTGTGGTGAGCGATGCGCGTGTGGAGGCCTGCCTGGACGAGGCCATTGCGCTGGGTGTGCCGGCGGCTACTATTTTTTCATCCCTGCAATTGGCACAGGACACGGCACCGCCCCTGCGCGAGCGCGTGCGCGATAAAGCGCTGGCCGCGGGCCTGTTATTGCACGGCGGCAACGCCATGGGCTTTTTCAACGTCAGCGACGCGGTGTGGATCTCCGGTTTCGATACGCGCAGCCATAGGCCGCCGGGTAACGTGGTGCTATTGAGTCAGTCGGGCGCGGGTATGTCAGGTATCCTCGATTGTGACGAGCGCCTGGCATTCAGTTTTGCCGCGTCCACCGGTCAGGAGCTGTGCCTGGCCATGGAAGATTACCTGGATTATGTACTGGACCAGCCGCAGACGCGGGTGGTGGGTTTGTTTCTGGAGACCAGCCGTCACCCGGCCAAGTTTATCGCCGCGCTGGCCAAGGCCCGGCAACGAAAAATTCCCATCGTCGTGATCAAGGTGGGCAAGAGTGAGTTGGCTGCAGAACTGGCCGTTTCCCATAGCGGTGCATTGGCTGGCAGCGATGCCAGTTACCAGGCTGTGTTCGACCACTATGGTGTACAGCGCGTTGATGATATGGCGCAGCTGGCCACCGCGTTGATTATGTTTGCCCAGCCGTTTCCAGTGGCCGCCGGTGGGCTGGTCAGCCTGCACGATTCCGGTGGTGAGCGGCAGTTGGCGATCGATCTGGCCGACCAGTTGCAGGTGCCCCTGACTGCGCTGGCGCCGGCGACAGTAGAGCGACTGACACCGCTGTTGGATGAGGGCCTGCCCGCGGTCAATCCGCTGGATGCCTGGGGTAGTGGCGGTATGGACGCCGCGCAAACCATGTCGGATTGCTTTACGACGTTATTGTCCGATCCGGGCGCGGCGCTGGGTGCGGTGATTCACGACCGGGCGCCCGGTGGCGAGATCTACCCGTCTTATCTTGAGTACCTGCGAGCGGCGCAACTGGCCACGGGTAAACCGGTTTTCCTGGTGGCAAACCACCAGGGCACGGGCAGTGATGCGCAGGTGTTGGCGGCGACGGCGCAGGGCATGCCTGTGCTCGATGGTTTGCGTGAATTCCTGGTGGGCGCGCGCTGCCTGATATCCTGGCGTAACTTTATGGCGCTGGCCGAAGCGCCTGCTATGCCTGCGTTGGATGCGGACAAGCTCGCCCATTGGCGCGAGCTACTACTGTCAGGGCAGCCGTTGTCCGAACAGGTGGCGGGCGACTTGTTGCGTGACTTTGATATTCCTGTGACTGGTGGTTGGTCTTTTTCAGAGTCGACCCAGCTGCATGCCTTGTCAGGACAGTTACGTTATCCGCTAGCGCTTAAGACGGCGATGCCGGGTATCGCGCATAAGTCCGATGTTGCAGGGGTGGTGCTGGGTCTGGCGAATTTTGATCAACTCGCGGCGGCCTATGATGCACTTGCTGTGCGCCTGGGTCCCCACGCTATTGCAGTGCCCATGGTTGACGGCGCTGGCATTGAGATGATTCTGGGTGTCGCCCGGGATGCGCAATTCGGTCCAGTGGTGTTGCTGGGCTTTGGTGGAATTCATACCGAGCTTATGCAGGACGTGGCGGTATTGTTGCCTCCCTTTAGCGCCGCCCGGGCGCGCACAGCGGTAGACGGCTTGCGCTTGCGCAAACTGTTGGCTGAGGTGCGCGGCAGGCCGGCCCTGGCGATGGATAAATATTGTGCTATGGCATCGCGCCTGTCGGTGCTGGCCGTCGCGCTGGCAGATTGCATGGCGGAGGTTGATATAAACCCCGTGCGGCTGATGGTAGATGATTGTGTGGGGCTGGATGCCTTGATCGTGTCCGCAGCCCCGGAAGAGAACAATACGCCAGTAAGAGGTGGATGATGCAAGTAGCAGCGCAGAGTGAACTGGACGCGTTTATTGCGCAGTATCCGGATATTCAAATGCTGGAAGTGTTGATGCCGGATATGAATGGAATTTTTCGCTGCAAGAGAATTCATCGCAGCGAGTTCCAGGCCCTGTTCAGCGGTTCCCTGAAAAGTGTGGCCAGCCAGCCGCTAGTGACCACTATGGGCGAGTACAGTGACAAGGTCGATCCGCAATTGGTGGCCGGCGAACCCGACAAAAAACTGCTGCCCATCGCAGGTACCCTGGCGCCGGTGCCATGGCTGGCGTCTCCCACCGGCCAGGTGTTGGCTTCACTGGGTGAGCTCGACGGCGGACCGGCATGGGTTGATCCGCGCAACGTGCTGGCGCGTGTATTGCAGCGCTTTGCGGACTCCGGTCTCACGCCGGTGGTGGCGACGGAATTGGAATTCTATCTGGTGGCCCCGGGTGATGGCGTGGTGCCGGTACCGCTGCTGGGGCGCATTCCGGGTACAGGTATGCAGCAACAGGGCATCCAGTACGCCATGGCGGAGGATATGTGGGAGCACGACGCCTTCCTTAATGACGTGCGGATTGCCTGTGAGCTGCAGGGCGTGCCCCTCACCATCATACACAGCGAGTTTGCGCCGGGTCAGTGGGAGATCAATACGCACCATGTGCGCGATCCATTGATGGCGTGCGATCACGCCCTGTTACTCAAGCGTATTGTAAAAGGTGTCGCCCTTCAGCACGGTATCTCTGCAACGTTTATGGCCAAACCCTTTGCCGCAAGCGCCGGCTGTGGCATGCACATTCATACCAGTTTGTACGACGCGGCTGGTGCCAATGTGTTCAGTGCTGGTGAAGCTGAGCAGGCGCCGGCAATTTCTGACACGCTGCGCCACGCCATTGGTGGTATGGCGCAGACCATGCCGGCTGCTATGGCCATTTTTGCACCCAATGCCAATTCCTATCGGCGCTTTGTTGCGGGCACTTATGTGCCGATGTCACCGTGTTGGGGTTATAACCATCGCGATGTGAGTTTGCGCATACCTGTTTCCAGTGATGATAATCGTCGTGTGGAGCATCGGGTGGCCGGTGCCGATGCCAATCCCTACCTGGTGGTCGCGGCGATTCTGGCGGGTATGCATTATGGTATCGAGCAGGGTTGCGAACCCGGCCCTATGGTGCCTGAAAATACCGAGCTACCAGAGCAGGCAGCGGTATTGCCCAATCGCTGGGAGTCGGCGTTGGATGAGTTCGCTCGCTCGGCAGTGTTAAGTGAATACCTGGGAAGTTCTTACTGCAGTGTTTTCCAGACCATGCGGCGAGCTGAATGTGATGCCTTTCATGCCACTATTTCCAATCTGGACTACCAGTGGTATTTGCGCGCTGTGTGACAATGTGGCGTTACCATTGCTCCACTATATGGTCATATAGCAATCTATATGAACGTTTAGTGGCCTGTAGTATACTCCCTGCCTATAAGACCTATGCAGGTTTCCATGACGCTATCTCCGGGTAAATAGATGAAATTTATTGCTACCGACGTCGATGACTCGATCGAAAAAATTGCAGCAATGGTCAAGGCCGAGCAGGCCCGGCCGGATTA
>JBALVO010000027.1:0-3616 GCA_036961445.1 Halioglobus sp. | reverse complement strand
TGGGTCTACAACACCGATGGTAGTTTAAAGGCGGCCCGTGAGATGGAGGTTCGCGCGGACTTTGACAGTGCTGCTTATGGTCTGAAGAAAGCGCGCATCGTGGTTTACATGGGCCTGATATTTATCAATTGTGATCCGCAGGCTGCCGATTTTCTCGGGCCGTTATCGAATCTGGAAGCACCGCTGGGTGCCTACGACCTGGAGCATGCCAAGGTTGCCCACAAGCAAACCTACACGGTGGATGCCAACTGGAAGCTGGTGCTGGAAAACTACCTGGAGTGTTATCACTGCGCTACATCCCATCGTGCTTATGCCCGTATGCACACCCTTAAGGATCGAGACTACAAGGTTGCAGACATTGTGCAGGCGATGCTGGATCGCACCGAGCAAGTGACAGGCGTAGAGGGCATGGGTAAGGACTATTATGCGATTTATCTGAATGCCGCAGGTTTTGGTGCTTGCGCTTATACCAGTCGTTACGGTTTGTTCGATGGCTATCTTACCGGTAGCGAGGACGGCCAGCCAGTGGCTCCGCTAATGGGCAATATACAAGCCTATGATGGCGGCGCCGGTGACTTCCAGATGGGACCGTTGTCTTTTATGCTCAACTATCCCGACCACTGTGTGTTATATCGCTTTATACCTCGTAGTTTGACGTCAACTGACATGGAGGTGGTGTGGTTTGTTAATGGCGATGCGCAGGAGGGCGTTGATTACGACAGGGATAAGGTGACCTGGCTGTGGCATAACACAACCCTGGAAGATGAGTTCATTATCAGTCGCAACAGTGAAGGTGTGAACTCGCGCTTTTTTGAGCCTGGCCCCTATCATCCGGAATTCGAAGCAACGCTGCAGGAGTTCATCAACTGGTATCTTGACACGATGTCGCGGTCAGCCCAGAGCGCCTTATGAGCTATCGCGAGCAATTCAACCGTCACCTGTTGCATCCCTGGGGCGACTTGCCAGCACTGGGTGAGGATGAATCAACCCCGTTAATCGTGCGGGGTGAGGGGGCTTATATCTACGATGAACACGGGCACCGTTTGCTGGACGGTCCGGCGGGTATGTGGTGTATGCAGACGGGCTACGCTCGGCAGGAAATTGCCGATGCGGTCTCGGCGCAGATCATGCAGCTGGGTTATGCCACGGCTTTCACGGTTATCCATCCTGTGGAAGTGGAGCTCGCGACTCGCATAGCGGCGCACACCCCCGGCGATCTCAATCGCATCTTTTTTACCACGGGTGGGTCAACGGCAGTTGATTCCGCGCTGCGTCTTTGCCAGCTCGCGAACAATATCAAGGGCCTTCCGCAACGCAAGCACATTTTGTCCCGTGACCACGCTTATCACGGTAGTACGTTTCTCTCTGCCTCGGTTACCGGTAAAGAGCGGGATAAGACGGCCATGGATACCTTGCAGGAGAATGTGCACTTTCTCAGTGCGCCGTGTCAGTACTATCACGACATGGAGATGAGCGAGCAGGATTTTTGTGATTTTCTGATCGCCGAACTGGAGGCGAAAATACTCAAACTTGGCCCTGAAAATGTCATGTGTTTTATTGCCGAACCGGTGCTGGGATCCGGTGGCGTCATTGTGCCGCCGCAGGATTATAACCGCCGTTGCTGGGAGGTGGTAAAGAAGCATGGGATCGTCTACATCGCCGACGAAGTGGTCACCGCCTTTGGTCGGCTTGGTCACTGGTTTGCGTCCCAGGAGGTGTTTGATGTGGTGCCCGATATTATTACCTTCGCCAAGGGGGTGACCTCCGGCTACGTGCCGTTGGGCGGCTTTGCTGTGTCGGACCGTTTCCTGGCGGAAATCTCCGGGGACAGTGCGCAGGGAAATATCTACTCCAATGGGTATACCTGGTCTGGGAGTCCTGTGGCCTGCGCTGCGGCCTTGGCCAGTTGGGATATTATCGAGCGCGAGGATCTTTTGGCCCATGTGCGCGAGGTGGGGCCTTATTTTCAGGCGCAGCTACGGACGTTGCTGGATATCCCGTTAGTTGGGGATGTTCGCGGCATCGGCTTGATGGCAGCGATAGAGATGCGGGTGGAAAATGATGCGCACGGGGAGGGCTTGTTGGCGCAGGATTATGCCATAGGCGAGTTGGTGGATAATTACTGCCATCAATTTGGGTTGTTGGTACGGCCCCTGATCAATGTCTGTATTATGTCGCCGCCGCTGATTATTACCGTGGAGCAAATCGACGATATGGTGTTAGCGCTACGCAAGGCACTGCTGCTGGCCCAGGCCGATCTGCAGGGCGTCAGCACCTGATGGTCGAGTGAGTCGATCTGCGCTCACCGTCTTATCCCAGTGCCAGCGAGTACTTGTAAAAATTGACCTCGCGCTCGTACCCCAATTCTTCGTATAGTGCCTGAGCGCTGTAGTTGTCGATAGCCGTCTCCAGGTCAATGCGGCAGGCGCGGGTTTTACGTGCCATTTTCTCCGCACGGAGCATCAGGGCTCTGCCCACGCCGCGCTGCCGCGCCGCTTGATCCACGTAGAGATCGTACAGCGTCCATACAGGTGCTGCCTCTACCGAGCACCAACCCGGGTACAGTTGCACGAAACCCAGCGCTTGATCGGCGTTATCGAATGCCAGGAATATAACCGAGCGCTCCTTGCGGATGTTGTCGCCGATAAATTTTCGGGCCAGCTTGGGATCTGCCGGTTCCTCATAGAATTGGCGATACAGGTCGAACAATTGACTGCACGCTGCCAGGTTTGTTTTATCGGCACGGACAATGCGCAGCGATTTGTCTTTCGCGGTTAGCGTCTCGCCGCGTGCGGCCGGTTGGTTTGGTGCTTCATAGGACCAGGGAAATACACTGGCCAGAAAGGAGAGGTACAGAAAGCGCGCATCATCCCGGTCGTAGTCGTTGCCAGCATAGAGAATCTCCTGCCAGATTTCATCAACGAGTCCCTGCACGGAGTTGGCCATGGCGCGCGCATTCATATAGTGCTGTTTGCCGCCCAGATGAATGAGTTCATCGCAGAGTTTTAGTGTGATGGCGAATATTTTCTTGTCCTGGGCCCCGCAGATGCGCTGGTAGTCGACCCTGGCTCTTGCCTCGGAGGCAAACGCGAACCACACCGCCATTTTGCGTGGCTCGGTGAGTTCTGGATCCAGTGATGCCTCAAACAGGGCTGTCATGCGCCTGGCTGGATCCGTGCCGGCTTTTGCCAGTGCCTTGTCTACGCTGTGCTCAAACTCTTCGGCAAGGAAGGTGAGGGTCTCCAGTAGCAGGGTTTCTTTGCTGGAAAAGTGAAAATTGACCGATCCAGCCGTCAGGCCCGCGATGCTGGCAATCTTCGCCAGGGTTAGTTTTGACAGGCCGTACTCGGAAATCGCGCTCATGGTGGCATCTATTAGCAGGCGTCGCCGCTCTGCGTGTATGGCCTGATTCATCCCGGATTTTTTTTCACTCATGGTTGAAAACCTTTGCGCCCGATTGTGAGCGTGAATGTCTTGGAACTGCGCGGACAAAATGGCATTATATGCACATTCAAAAAATTAAATATAGATATAGCAAGGAGTGGTCTGTATGACGTCTGCCGAGCAACATTGCCCCTCTTATTACGCGGCAACGCGTAATGATGATGCCGTCTAT
>JBALVO010000026.1:17760-36874 GCA_036961445.1 Halioglobus sp. | reverse complement strand
TTTTGCAGTAGCGGCCTGCGCCGATCGCGGCGGGTGCGCCTGACCTGCTCGTCCACTGTTGCATAAAGATAGATAACGAAGCCCCTGCCGGCGAGTGCCCGTCTATTTTCGGGGCGCAACACCACACCGCCACCCGTTGCGAGCACAATATTGTCCCACTCGGTCATCTCCGCAACCACTTGCTGCTCGCGTTCGCGAAAACCTTCTTCTCCCTCTACATCAAAAATCCAGGGAATATCCGCGCCGGTGCGTGCTTCGATTTCCGAATCCGTATCGGCGAACTGCAGCTTCAGGTGCTGGGCAAGGTATTTACCAATGGTGGTTTTGCCGGCCCCCATGGGGCCGACCAGAAAGACTCTGTGCAGGGCTGGCATCGGGCGCTAGATAACCCTAGTCAAGCAGCGTATCAGCGAGAATGCGCGGCGTAATAAAGATCAGCGTTTCTGTTTTCTTGTGGGAAATCGACTCGCTTCTGAAGAATGCCCCGATATACGGAATGTCACCAAAAAATGGCACCTTGTTAATCGACTCGATGTCCTCGGTCTTAAACACACCTCCCAGGACGACGGTCTCGCCATTGCCGACCAATACCTGCGTATTGAGCTGGGTGGTGTCAATAGAAGGGATAAAGCCACCGCGACCACTGGGCACCAGCTCGCCAACCGAATCCTGGTTGACCTGCAGATCCAGCATGATCCGGTCGTCTGGCGTAATGTTGGGGGTAACGTCCAGCGCCAGTACCGCATCTTTGAATGACGTGGTGGTTTCGCCGCTGGCTGAAGACTCCTGATAGGGTATTTCCGTACCCGACTTGATCGACGCCTGCTGCTTGTCACCAGTAATGACCTTGGGCTGGGAAACAACCTCGCCTTCACCTTCCGCTTCCAGTGCAGACAGCTCAGCCGTCAGGAACAAATCGTTGCTGGTAAAGCCGACCGCGAAGCCACTGTTAGCGGCAACGCCCAGGTCCACCAGCAGGGCACCGGGATAATCAACGGCAGGGGTAGTGCCATTGATCACTGAGTCGTTCAGGCCAACCACGTTGTCTGTATTGCCAGAAACCGACAAGATGTTACTGTTCAGATCCGGATTCAGGTAGCCGCCACCCCACTCGATACCCAGATTTTTGGTAGCGTCAGATTGGGCGATAACAATACGCGCCTCAATCATTACCTGACGCACCGGAATGTCTACCAGCTCTATAAGATCACGAATTTCAGCCAGCTTGGTGGCAGTATCGGTAATAATCAAGGAATTGGTGCGGGCATCCACCACTACCGAGCCACGTGATGAAATCAGGCTGCCGCCGTCCTCAGAGCCTGCCTGGAACAAACCAACTATGTTCGCTGCGCTGGCATAGCGAATGCGCACGAATTCGGATTGTAACGGCGCCAGTTCGGCAATTTGTTTGTTCGCTTCAATCTGCTGACGCTCGCGCTCAGCGATTTCGGCCGCCGGGGCTACCATCAACACATTGCCAACCTGACGCTTGTCCAATCCTTTGGTCTTGAGTACCAGGTCCAACGCCTGATCCCAGGGAACATTCTGCAGGCGCAGGGTAATTCGACCCGAAACTGTGTCGCTGGCTACCAGGTTCATCTCGGTGAAGTCGGCAATGAGCTGCAGTACGGCGCGGACTTCAATGTCCTGGAAGTTCAGCGAGATACGATCGCCCACATAGGTAAATTCATTCGCGCGCTTTTCGGCTTCTTTCTTGGACAGCGGCTTAACACTCAGCACATATTGATTGTCGGTCTGGTAAGCCAGGTAATCGAACTCGCCGGTCGTCTTCATTGACAACGTAGCGCCGCGCTCTGTGGTGTTGATGTCTACACTGTCTACCGGCGTGGCAAAATCGGTCACATCATAGCGGCGCATCAGACGCTCCGCGACAGTAGTGTCCAGGAACTCTACTTGTATATCGCCGGCTTCACTGAACACGTTCACATCCACAGAGGGGTCAGTCAACTCCAGTGTAAGCTTGCCCTCGCCATCACCCGTGCGTTGAAATTGCAGATCTTTGATCTCGGATTTTATCTCGGCTACCTCAACCACACCGGTAGCAACCCGGTGGGGGTCAGTGGTCTGCTTCACATAGTCAGTACCTTCCTGACCCACCACCAGATACAGATTATTGCCGTCAACCCGGGTTTGGTAGGGCACCAACTTAACCAGATTGACTACCAGCCGAGTGCGATCACCGGACTCCAGTACTACCGCACCGGTCGCATTGCCATAAGGCAGTGAAAATCGTTTCTGTTCCAGCGCGCTGGTGGTATTGGGAAAATCAATGGCGATACGCGCAGGCTTCTCTATGGAGTAGGATTTGATCTCCGGCGGGGCCGCGTCAAATTCGACGCGAACTTCAAACTTGCTGCCCGGCCGTGAACTGAATTCAATATCGGTCACCGTTGGCGCTGCCTGCACGGCACTCGCGAAAAAACTCACGGTCAATCCCGCAGTGGCCACACGCAACCATTTGCCCAAACTGTATTTTCTATTCCCCACGGCCTTTGTCCCCAGATATTGTTTTATACTTGACATGGTTATCACCCATGGCCTCGGCTTACATACCGGTTAATTTAATGGTACGGGGGCGCTCGACCCAACCGCCTTCTGTGCCGTCACTGACAATCTCTACTACTGCCACATAGGTCTCTGTCATCTCCACAATTTTACCGTGGGACCGACCCAGATAATTCCCAGCCGCAACGCGGTGTACACCACCCTCCGGATCCTTAATCAAGGTCCAGTTAGCCTCACCTTTTTCCAGCGTGCCAACCATACGCAGCGAGTCAAACGTAAATTGCTCTAAAAACTCCTTGGCTCGAGTCTCATCAGGCTTAATGGCGCTGATAGCCTGCAACTGGGCGATGTCCCTAACCTCAATGGGCCGGTTAAAAGGGCTGCGTAAGGTCGTTGCGCTATAGGCAAATGCTTCGTATGCCTTGAATGTAGGGATGGGTGCGATAATGCCACCGGGTCTGGCGCGCTTTTCCGCCATAAAATTGTCCAGGTCGGAAAAATCCCGGCCCCCACAAGCCGTCAGTAAAAAGCTCGATACCAAAATCACAGCCAGCGCTCGAAGAAAACTAGTCATCTTTAAGTGTCCCCATCCTTGTAGCGATAGGTTTTCGCGATAATGCTCATCTGCAAATCATTGGCGTTGCCACCCTTGGCAGAAATCTTAAAGTTGTGCAGCGTCACAATTCTGGGCAGGCCAGCCATGCCACTGATAAAAGCGCCAAGATCGTGATAAGAGCCTGACGCTCTTATCGCAATTGGTAACTCGACATAAAACTCTCTGGCTTGTTCTTTTTGCAGGTCAATGCTGGCAACTCGCAGCCCATTGAGTAACCCCTTGTTGGTGATGTCTTCCAATAAGCCGGGCACCTCGGTATCACTTGGCAGCTGGCTGACCAGCGCACCGAAGGACTCTTCCATTTCCACCATTTGTTGTCTATAAGCATCCAGGTTTGCTGCCTGGAACGCCTTTTTTTCAAAATCTTTTTTAAGGACTACTTCTTTGGCTTCAACTTTTGCCAACTGCAGTTGCAAATCTTCAATGTGGTAGTAGTAGCCCCCAACAACAACGGCCGACAACAGGGCAATCCAGATAAGCAGTTTAATGGGTATTGGCCAGGCGCCAACGTTATCCATATCAAGGTCATTGATATCAAATTCGCGCATCGAGCGCATTGTATCTTCAAATGCCATAGCTCAGATCACCCCTTTCCCGACTCGTCATCGCCCGGTTTGGCAGGCGCCTTTATTTTCACGGTCAGGTTGAATGTAGTTGCCTGATCACCATACTGCGGTGCAGCCTTTACCTTATCGAGATTGGGCTTAGTCAACCAATCTGATGCGTCCAGACGACGCATCAGGCTGGATACGCGATTATTCGACTCGGCAGTACCACTGATTGAGATAGTTGCACCTTTAGTACTTAACCCTGTGTAGAACACGCCATCGGGTACAGTGCGCACTAACTGGTCCAGTATGCGGACGATGATTGGGCGATTGCCTTGCAGCTCCTGGATCACCCGCATGCGGTCCAGCAACTGGTTGCGCCGCTTCTGCAGATTGCGAATTTCTTCTACCTGCTTGTCCAGTATCTTGATGTTCTCCGTAAGATACTGGTTGCGGGCATTCTGGTTATCGATCTGACCATTGACCACGCGGTCCGCCAGCAACACCAGACCCGCCGCAAGAGCCAATACCAAAGCCAGGGAAATCAGGAATTGCTTCTTTTGCTCCTGACGACGCTCCTCGCGCCAGGGCAGTAAATTAATTTGTGCCATTAGTCAAAGCTCCTCATAGCGAGGCCGCAGGCAATCATCATAGCCGGCGCGTCACTGCTGAGCGCCACAGCATTCACCCGGGAGGATATAGACATCTCGGCAAATGGATTTGCCACCGCCGCTGGCGTCCCCAGTTTCTCCTGCACCAGATCGGACAGCCCCTCCATAGATGAGACCCCCCCGGCGAGGATGATGTAGTCCACATCGTTGTACTGACTGGAGGAGAAAAAAAACTGTAAGGAGCGGGCAACCTGTTGCACCACGGCATCCTTGAACGGATCGAGTACCTCCGGCTCGTAGTCATCCGGCAGGCCGCCCTGCTTTTTAGCCAATCCAGCCTCTTCCAGGGGCAGTCCGTAGCGACGCATAATTTCATCGGTAAGCTGCTTGCCACCGAACAACTGCTCACGGGTATAAATGGTCTGGCCGTTATTCAGAACACTCAAGGTGGTCATGGTAGCGCCGATGTCTACCACAGCAACGGTACTGTCTTGATCCAGAGACAACTGGTGACGGACCAGGGAAAACGCTCGCTCCATGGCGTAAGCTTCCACATCCATGATCCTGGACGTCAGGTCTGCACCTTCAATTGCCTCAACCCGCGAGTCAATAGTCTCCCGCCGGCAAGCCGCCAGCAGCACCTCGACCTGTTTATCGCGCTCAGGGGACGGCCCCTGGATTTCGAAGTCGATGGCGACTTCTTCCAGCGGATACGGAATATACTGGTCAGCCTCGAGCGTGAGCTGGGTTTCCATATCGTCCTCACTCAACCCTTCCGGCATATCTATCATCTTGGTGATAACAGAAGATCCGGCGACCGCAGCTGCTACTGTTTTCAGCTTGGAACGCGATTGCGCGACGACGCTACGAATGGCGATAGCAACCCCATCCACATCGTTGACGTTTTTTTCAACTACCGCATCCTGCGGCAGGGAACTCACCGCGTAACTCTCTACGCGGTAACGGTCCCCTGAATAGCTCAACTCCAGTAACTTCACTGTCGTTGAACTAATATCCAGCCCCAGAACAGGTGTCCCTTTTCTTTTCCCTATTAGTCCGAGCAACTTTTTTCCCTATCAGTATCACTAACTTAGGATATTCTTATACACCGATACATTAATTACAGATATAACACAGTCGTAAATATATCAAAACCCAAAAAAAGCTTATAATTACCAAATGATCACCCAAACCTTCTTTTAAAAGTAATACAAGCCACTGTTTTTTAAAGGGATAAATGAAATTCCTCCGTTTTCTTTTGCGTCTCACCCTGTTCGGCTCCTTCGGAGCCCTATGGTTATTGGCTGGCGTCTATTTATACCTCAGCCCTAATTTACCCGACGTGGAGACATTGCGCGATGTAAAACTACAGACGCCTATGCGGGTTTATACCAGCGATGGTGAATTGATTGGCCAGTTTGGCGAACAAAAACGCAGCCCGCTGCCGTTTGATGCAATCCCCGATCAATTTATCAAAGCCTTACTCGCAGCGGAAGACGATAACTTCTTTAGTCACCGCGGTATCGACGTAATGGGCCTGTTGCGCGCTGTTTCTGAGCTGGTACTGACCGGGGAAAAAGGCTCCGGCGGCAGCACATTGACCATGCAGGTGGCGCGCAATTATTTCCTCAGCCTGGATCGGACCTTCATGCGCAAGTTCAATGAAATCCTGCTCGCCATCGAGATAGAGAGAGCACTGGACAAGCAAGAGATCTTTGAACTGTACTTTAACCGCGTGTTCCTGGGCCATCGCGCCTACGGCTTTGAAGCGGCGTCTCAGGTCTATTACGGCAAGGGTATTGGCGAGTTAACCCTGGCTCAACATGCCATGCTGGCCGGAATTCCCAAGGCGCCTTCCCGCAACAACCCGATCAGCAGGCCAGAGGCTGGCGAACAACGCCGCAACTGGATTCTGCGAAGAATGCTGGATTTGGGCTATATCGACGCGCCACAATACGCGGAGGCGGAGGCGCAACCTGTCACCGGTCAACATCACGGTGCGCAGCTTAGCTTTACCGCCCATTACGCCGCAGAGATGGCGCGGCAGGAAATGCTGGAGCTCTATGGCATGACCGCGTACAACGATGGCTATCATGTCTACACCACCATCAATAGTGAACTGCAGGACGTCGCCAGGCTGGCCGTTATTGACAGCCTGCTCACCTATGACCGGCGCCATGGCTACCGTGGCCCTGAGCGGCAGTTGGCAACAGGCCAGAGCGCTGACGATGCTCACGAATTATGGCTTGAGGCGTTGGGTGAAACCACCGTCATCGCGGGCCTGCTGCCCGCTGTAGTCACCACAGTCGCCGCGGACAAGGTCGATATTTTGCTGGCAGATGGCAGCGCGCAAGAGCTGTGGTGGGAAAATGGTATCAAGCAGGCGGCTCCCTACCTAACTGAGAATTCCAAAGGCCGCGCACCAAAATCTCCGGATGAGGTGCTGGCCATAGGCGACCTTATACGAGTCGCCCGGCAGGAAGGGGAGTGGCGCCTGACACAGGTGCCAGCGGCACAAGCGGCTCTGGTATCCCTGAAACCGCATAACGGCGCGATTATCTCCATAGTGGGAGGCATGGGCTTTGAGCTCAGCAAGTTTAATCGCGCCACCCAGGCCCAGCGACAGCCCGGCTCCAACTTCAAACCATTCGTCTACAGCGCCGCGCTGGAAAGCGGGTTCACCGCGGCGAGTATTATCAATGACGCACCGGTGGTGATGGAAGACACGTCCCTGGAAGATATCTGGCGACCGGAGAACGACGGCGGCAAATTCTACGGGCCAACCCGGCTGCGCTGGGCCCTCACCAAGTCCCGCAATCTGGTGTCCATTCGACTCCTGCAGCAGCTGGGAGTGGCAACGCTGATCGAATATGTCCAGCGCTTCGGCTTTAACACCGCCGACTTCGCGCCAGACTTGTCACTGGCGCTGGGCACCCATGCCATGAGCCCACTGGAACTGGCCACTGGCTACGCCATGTTGGCCAACGGCGGCTATCGGGTGGAGCCGTTCCTGATACAACGGATCGACAACCTGGCCGGTGAAACAGTGTTTGAGGCGCGACCACTGACCGTTTGTCGCGACTGCGAACAAGCTCCAGAGCCAGACGAAGATACCTCAGAACTCAACATGGAACAGATACTCGCCAAAGAGGCAGCAGTCAAAGAACGACCACCGGCAGCCCCGCGTGTTATGGATGAGCGGGTTAATTATATTATCGACAGCATCCTTAAAGATGTCATCACCCGCGGCACGGGGCGGCGAGCGCTGGTGCTGGAACGCGGCGACATCGCGGGCAAAACCGGTACCACCAATGGCCCCATGGATGCGTGGTTTTCCGGCTACAATCGCGACGTCGCCACTTCCACCTGGGTGGGATTTGACAATTACACGCCCCTGGGGCGCAAAGAGTTCGGTGGCACGGCAGCGCTGCCCATATGGATTACTTTTATGGCTGCAGCGCTGCGCGACAGCCCTGAAGTCGAGCGAGCGCTACCCACTGGTCTCGTCCACGTGAAAATAGACCCCGACACCGGACAATTGGCCAGCTCGGGGCAGCGCAATGCAATATTCGAGTATTTCCGCGAAGAATACGTACCTGCACAGGGCGTACAGGAAGAGGGTCCCGGCTCAGGCAGTCAGGGTACAGACGATCTGGTCAGGGATATTTTTTAAGAAACCGCAGTTCTATTGTGGCTCCTGTTATAAGGACGACTCGTAATCATCCGGATAAGGCAAGCGGGCGACACCGCTGGCAATAGCAGCGCGAGCAACCGCCGGAGCAATACGCGCCAGCAAACGACTATCCACAGGCTTGGGAATGATATAATCCGGGCCAAAGGTGAGCGCCTCGATGCCACAGGCCGTCAGTACCTCCGCTGGCACCTCTTCCCGCGCCAGCTCACACAGCGCGCGCACTGCAGCTACCTTCATCTCTTCATTGATACGCGCAGCACGCACATCCAGGGCACCGCGGAAAATAAACGGAAAGCCCAGCACGTTGTTCACCTGGTTGGGGTAATCAGACCGCCCCGTGGCAATGATCAAATCATTTCTGGTGGCCAGCGCCAGCTCCGGCTTGATTTCCGGGTCAGGATTGGAGCAGGCAAACACCACCGGTTTGTCTGCCATAGACAACAACATATCGGCGCTCAATAAATCGGCCCCGGAAAGGCCAATAAACACATCCGCACCACAGATCGCATCGGTAAGACTGCGCTTGTCAGTATGATTGGCAAACTCCTGCTTATACGCGTTTACACCTTCTCGACCGGCATAAATCACGCCGCGGCGGTCGAGCATAAAGATATTTTCGCGCTGGGCACCCAGGCTCACCAGTAAACGCATACAGGCAATTGCTGCGGCACCGGCACCAAGACAGGTGATCACCGCATCCTGCAGCCGCTTCCCCTGAACTTCCAGGGCATTTAGCAGTCCTGCGGCGGTGACAATGGCAGTGCCATGCTGATCATCGTGAAAAACAGGAATACTGCATTGCTCGATAAGCGCAGATTCAATTTCAAAACACTCGGGCGCCTTGATATCTTCAAGGTTAATACCACCAAAAGTATCAGCGATACGCGCCACGGTATTGATAAACTCTTCCGCGTTCTCGGTATCGACCTCGATATCGATAGAATTAATGCCCGCAAACCGTTTGAACAACAGTGCTTTGCCTTCCATCACCGGCTTACTGGCCAACGCGCCCAGATTACCCAGGCCCAATACTGCAGTGCCATTAGTAATCACCGCTACCAGGTTACCCTTGCCCGTGTAGCGATAGGCAAGCGCCCGGTCTGTAGCGATTTCCCGACAAGGCTCTGCCACGCCGGGACTATAAGCCAATGCGAGGTCCAACTGGGTTTCGGCGGGCTTAGTGAGCTCTATACTGATTTTTCCCGGTACGGGCTCGGCGTGATAGGCAAGTGCGGCTTGTTTCAGGTCTTTCGGCATGGGGTTATGTGTGCTTTTCGAGGCGCCTGGGGAAAACGGCCACAGAGGATATAGAAAACGTCGACCAGTAACAAGGCAACTAATTAACGCTTTGGCCGCCCACATCCAACAGATGCGACGCGTCGCTATTTATACGCCAGCGCGCGCTGCAAACGCACCCATTCGCGACAGGTGACGACCGTATCTTAACGTGGCAGCAGTAAGTTCTATAAACAGCGGGCAAAAAAAAGCGCCGGTACCCTAAAGGCCTGGCGCTTTTTTGACGTTGCGGTGACCCGCAGCATCTTATGCTCTAGCGTTTGCTACCGCGACCACCGAAACGCTTGTTAAAGCGATCAACACGACCACCGGTGTCCAGAATCTTCTGCTTACCAGTGAAGAACGGGTGACACTGGGAGCACACGTCGATGTGAAGATCTTCACACAGGGTGGAGCGCGTCACTATCTCATTGCCACAACTACAGGTTGCGGTTACTGTTTCGTACTTGGGATGTATTTCTGCTTTCATGATGTAAACTCCTTGTCATTGGCGCCGCCACCCGACCCCTGTCGAGCACCGCACCTGGCTATTGGAGATGACCAGCAGATCCCAATTAGAGGATGACCTGGCCAAAAAATAGGCGGGCATCTTACCAGACGCGACGCGATAAGCAAGTCCTTGATACAATGCCGCGCTCTACCACTTCCCAGCCTGACAAGGGGCACAATGTCCGTACTCCGCCTGGCGATTCCATCGCCTCTGCGCCGCTCTTTCGATTATCTGCCTCCTGAAGGCACCAGCGAGGCTGAGTTAATCGCCCTGCAGCCAGGATTGCGCGTGCGCGTGCCGTTCGGACGGCGCGAAGTCACTGGCTACCTGCTAGCGGTGGCTGCTGACACTGATGTACCGGAAAAATCACTTAAACACGCGTTGGTAATTCTCGATCCAGCACCTCTGGTGAACCCCGTGCTATTGCAACTGTGCCGCTGGGCGGCCGATTACTACCATCACCCCCAGGGTGAGGTATTCGGCGCTCTGTTTCCAAAACACCTGCGCGAGGGTAAACCGCATCAGAAGCTGGGTATTCACGGCTGGCAGCTCACCACCCACGGCCTAGGGCTGCCTGTCGGCGCGCTTGCGCGTTCACCGCGGCAGTCTCAGGCGCTGGATTTGCTACAAGCCCAGGGGACTGTTGCGGTTGCACACTTTAAAGAGCAGGGAGTGAGCTCGGCAGTGTTGCGCTGCTTGCGCGACAAAGGCCTGATTGAAGATACCCTGATGCCACATTCCGCATCCCCAGCCAGCGCCGGCCAGGGGTTGCAACTGAACCCGGAGCAGGCCACGGTTATCAGTGCGCTTATGGCGAAGCCTGAGGCCTTTATCTGCCATATGCTCGAAGGTGTTACCGGCAGTGGTAAAACTGAAATCTACCTGCAGCTCATTGAAGACTGCCTCAAGCGCGGCCTGCAAGCGCTGGTTCTGATACCGGAGATCGGCCTGACACCGCAAACCCTGGAGCGTTTTGAACAGCGCTTTACTGCGAATATTGCAGTTTTTCACTCTGGACTGGGGGATGCACAACGTTATCGTGCCTGGGAAGCAGCGCGTGACGGCAGTGCCCATATCGTGATCGGTACCCGCTCCGCAGTTTTTACACCACTGCGCAAGCTGGGGCTTATCATCATCGATGAGGAGCACGACAGCTCTTATAAGCAACAGGACGGTTTCCGCTACTCCGCCAGGGATGTGGCGGTTAAACGCGCCCAATTGGAGGGCTGTCCGATACTACTGGGCAGTGCCACTCCCTCGCTGGAGAGTCTCCATAACGCCCTCAACGGACGCTATCAACATCACCGGCTCACGCAACGGGCCGGCAGCGCCCGTATGCCCGACATCCAGGCGCTGGACGTGCGTAAACAAGAGCTGCAGGCGGGCTTATCCACAGCTCTCATTGCCGCGATTGCCGATAAGTTGGCAGCGGGTCAACAGACCCTGCTATTTCTCAACCGTCGGGGTTATGCCCCCACCCTGCAGTGCCACGATTGCGGCTGGGTCGCCGAATGTGATGCCTGCGACGCGCGACTAACGGTACACCGACGCCAGCGGCGCCTGCGCTGCCATCACTGTGGCGCCGGGCGACCGCTGCCACGCCAATGCCCCCATTGTCACAGCAGCAGCTTACTGGCTGCCGGCCTTGGCACCCAGCAAACCGAGGAGTTCCTGAGGGAACGCTTTGCCCAGTGGCCAGTTCTGCGGGTGGACAGCGACACCATGCAGGGTAAAGACGCCATGCAACAACTGGTGACTGAGATTAACAAAGGGCAGCCCTGTATCCTGGTGGGCACGCAGATGCTGACCAAGGGTCACCACTTCCCTGGTGTAAATCTCGTAGCGGTAATTGACACCGATGCGATGCTGTTCAGTGCTGATTTTCGCGGCGAGGAGCGCATGGCGCAATTATTGACGCAGGTAGCCGGTCGTGCCGGCCGGGCCGACCTGCCGGGAACGGTGATATTGCAAACGCACTACCCTGATCACCCAGCCCTGCAAGCCATGTTGCATTCAAGCTATGCAGAGCAAGCCCGGGAGCAACTTGCGCGGCGGAAGATAGCGGCCATGCCTCCTGTGGGGCAACTGGTCGTTTTGCGTACCGATTGTGCCGACGCCCGATACGGCGAACTATTCCTGCAGAACCTTCGCGACCACGCTGCGGCCAGCTTACCCGCCGGAGCTGCACTGATCGGGCCGCTGCCCTCCCCCATGCAACGCAGGGCCGGGAAGTTTCGCAGCCAATTACTGCTCACCGCACCTCATCGAGCGGCAGCACAAGCCGCCGCCAACATTCTGGTGACCATCGCTGAGACTCTGCCAGCGCGGCTCGGGCTAAAATGGACAATAGACATTGATCCACAGGATCTGTTCTAGGTCTGACACCACTGTGCGAGCAAATTCATTTCTTGCAGCAATTGCCATTTGTTAGCCGTCATCTTCACTGGTCATCGAGCCCAGTTATGAGGATAATATGCGGCGCCAGGCTGCATAGACCCGGTAACCCATTGAAGCAAATCAGGTATACCCTCTCAACATGAAGGAAGAACTTACCCGGCTTATCCATCACGCTCTGGATTCGCTGGTTGCACAGGGCCAATTGCCCGACGACATCGTGCCACAGATACAGATAGATCGAACCCGTGACAGCAGTCATGGCGATCTGGCCAGTAATATTGCCCTGACGCTGGCCAAGCCCGCGCGCATGAATCCACGTGAACTGGCCGGACTGATTTGCAACGCCTTGCCCGCTACACCTTTGGTGCAGCGCACCGAAATAGCGGGCCCCGGGTTCATTAACTTTTTCTTGTCTGACAACAGCAACCAGGCAGTAGTAACTAACATCCTGCAGCAAGGGGAAGCTTTTGGCACCTGCAATACAGGTCAGGGTCGCAAGGTCCAGGTTGAGTTTGTCTCGGCCAACCCCACCGGGCCATTGCACGTTGGCCACGGTCGCGGTGCTGCGGTGGGAGACAGTCTCTGCCGCCTGCTAACGGCCACCGGCTGGGAGGTTTCCAGCGAGTTTTATTACAACGATGCCGGTGCGCAAATCGACAATCTGGCCCTGTCGGTACAAGCGCGCTGCAAGGGGCAGCAACCGGATGATCCCTCGTGGCCAGCAGATGGCTACCGCGGCGACTATATTACCGAACTTGCCCAGGCCTATTTGCAGGGTGACCATGTAGATGCCCAGGACCAGCATATGACTGGCTCTGGCGACCCCGAAAACCTGGAAGATATTCGCAGGTTCGCCGTGGCGTATTTGCGCAGCGAGCAGGATCTGGACCTGAAGGCCTTTGCCGTGCACTTTGATAGGTATTTTCTGGAGTCCTCGCTGTACCAGGAAGGCGAGGTGGACGCCACCGTGCAGCGCCTGATCGCGCAGGGTCACACTTATGAGAAAGACGGTGCCCTGTGGTTGCGTACCACCGACTTTGGTGACGATAAAGACCGGGTTATGCGCAAGAGTGAGGGCGGCTACACCTATTTTTTACCGGATGTAGCCTACCATCTAAACAAATGGCGCCGCGGCTTCGAGCGCGTCATCAATGAGCAGGGCGCAGACCATCACAGCACAGTGACACGGGTTCGCGCAGGGCTTCAGGCACTGGAATACGGCATCCCCCAGGGATGGCCTGACTACGTGCTGCACCAGATGGTTACGGTTATGCGCGATGGGCAGGAGGTGAAACTGTCCAAGCGTGCTGGTAGCTACGTCACCCTGCGTGACCTGATAGACGAAGTTGGCCGCGACGCCACCCGCTATTTTCTGGTTGCCAGAGGATCCAGCTCACAACTGACGTTTGATATAGACCTGGCCCTGTCGCAGAGCAACGACAATCCGGTGTACTACATACAGTATGCTCATGCCAGGGTCTGCAGTGTTATGCGCAAACTGGCAGAGCACGGCTGGCAGTGGCAGGCAGAAACCGCCTTACAACACCTGGACCAGCTGGTTCAGGAACATGAAAAGTCCCTGCTGCGTCGTCTGGACCAATATCCGGAAATAATATCCAGCGCCGCCGGAAGCAGCGAACCACATACGGTAGCCACCTATCTGCGCGAACTGGCTGGTGATTTTCACACTTGGTACAACGCCAACAAGATGCTGGTGGCAGATCAACCGCTGCGGGATGCTCGCCTGGCATTAAGTGCGGCTGTACGACAGGTGCTGGCGAACGGTCTGGCCATACTGGGCGTCTCTGCGCCGGAGGTCATGTAGACCATGCCGCGGGACTTCGCCAAACGCAAACAGGGCGCTGGCAGCAAGAGCGCAGCAGCGCGCAAGAAGCAGCCGGCGCGCAGATCCGCTAGCAAACAGTCACCAAAATCTTCGGCTAACGGCTGGCGCTGGTACAGCGCCGGCGTACTAAGCGGTGCTTTTCTCAGTTTTTTGCTCTATCTGGGCACCCTGCCCACCACCACCGACGGCTCAGCACAGGAGCCGCAAAGCGGGATCCAGGCAAAAGCGGCGCCGCCCAAGCCACGCTTTGACTTCTACACCATGCTGCCGGGTCAAACCATGGAAGTAGATCCCGATGTCGAACCTGCGCCCGCGGTGACCAAGCCCGCGAGCAACAACACAGCCACCGAGTTCTATTTACTGCAAGCCGGATCTTTCCGCCAGCGTGATGATGCTGATCGACGTCGGGCAGAGCTGTTATTGCTGGGACTGGAACCTCAGGTCGAGGAGACCAGCGGCGATAATGGACGCTGGTATCGGGTCTATCTCGGCCCCTTCGCTACCCACTCAACAATGGCCAAGGCCCGCAGCCTGACCGCCAACCAGAATATTGACACTCTGCTGCTAAAACGCAGTAAACCCTGACACGGGGCAAATACCCAGGCCGTCACTTGAAATTTGTGGCTCTGCCCCCCATATCAGCCAGACTGCAAGGAGACCCATCTTGGAACAATTCAGAGGTACCACCATTCTTTCGGTGCGCCGCGGCAACAGCGTAGTCATTGGCGGAGACGGACAGGTGTCCATGGGCAATACGGTGATGAAGGGCAATGCACGCAAGGTCCGGCGGCTCTATCGGGATCAGGTGTTGGCAGGCTTTGCCGGTGGCACCGCAGACGCGTTCACCTTGTTTGAATTATTTGAGGCGCAATTGGACAAGCACCAGGGACACCTGGTGCGAGCCGCCGTAGAGCTGGCCAAGGCCTGGCGCACCGAGCGCGCCCTGCGTCAACTCGAGGCCCTGTTGGCGGTGGCGGACAAGGACACTTCCCTGATAATTACCGGCAACGGCGATGTCATAGAGCCGGAGGACAACCTGATCGCCATCGGCTCCGGTGGACCCTTTGCCCAGTCCGCTGCACGCGCGCTGCTTGATAACACCGAACTGGATGCCCCTACCATCGTACAAAAAGCACTGGGAATCGCCGGTGACATCTGTATTTATACCAACCACAACCAAACCATAGAACAACTGGATTTTTAGGCCAAACCATGTCGAATATGACCCCCCGCGAGATCGTACACGAACTCGACCAGCACATTATCGGCCAGGACGAGGCTAAGCGTGCGGTTGCCATTGCACTGCGCAATCGCTGGCGGCGCATGCAGCTGCCCGAAGAACTGCGCGCAGAAATCACCCCGAAAAACATCCTGATGATAGGCCCTACTGGTGTGGGGAAAACCGAAATCGCACGCCGCCTGGCCAAACTGGCAAACGCGCCGTTTGTCAAAGTAGAAGCCACCAAGTTTACTGAAGTGGGCTATGTGGGCCGAGATGTAGAGTCCATTATTCGCGACCTGGTCGATGTGGCAATAAAAATGTATCGCGAACAGGAAGTCACCAGAGTGCGTTTTCGGGCAGAAGAAGCTGCTGAAGAGCGGGTTCTGGATATTCTCCTGCCTCCTGCCCGCGACGCGGAAGCCGCCACATCCACCTCCACCCGCCAGTTGCTGCGTAAAAAACTGCGCGAAGGCGATCTCGACGACAAGGAAATCGAAGTAGAGATCACTGCCAGTGCCCCGGGCATGGAGATCATGGCGCCTCCGGGCATGGAGGAAATGACCAATCAGCTGCAAAGCATGTTCTCCAACATGTCACGCCAACAGAGCAAAACCCAGAAAATGCCAGTCAAGGCGGCGTTTGAGGCTTTATGCGATGAAGAAGCCGCAAAAATGGTCAACGAAGAAGAGCTCAAACAAAAAGCGGTAGCGGCGGCAGAACAGAACGGCATTGTTTTCCTCGATGAACTGGACAAGGTCGCCAAGCGCGCCGAAGGTGCCGGAGCCGATGTGTCACGTGAAGGCGTGCAACGTGATTTACTGCCGCTGATAGAGGGCTCCACCGTCAGCACCAAACACGGCATGATCAAAACCGACCACATCCTGTTTATCGCCTCCGGCGCTTTCCACCTGGCCAAACCCTCAGACCTGATCCCCGAACTGCAGGGCCGCCTACCTATCCGCGTCGAATTATCTTCATTGAGCGCTCATGACTTTGAGCGGATATTGACCGAACCCAATGCCTCACTGACCGAGCAATACCAGGCCCTGCTCGCGACCGAGGGGTTGCAGGTTGAGTTCAGCCAGGACGGGCTAAGCCGCATTGCCGAAACCGCCTGGCATGTAAACGAGAAGACCGAGAACATCGGCGCGCGGCGCTTGCATACCGTAATGGAACGTCTGCTGGAAGAAACCTCCTTCAGCGCTGCCGATGCCGGTGTGCAGAACAAACCCCTGCTGGTTGATGCCGCTTACGTGGACTCGCAATTACAGGCGCTGAGCATGGACGATGACCTGTCCCGATTTATCCTGTAGCACTGGAAGCAACTATGTCTGAACAAGAGCGACCGCTGGACATCCGGCTCCGTACTCGCTCCAGAGAACTGGAACTGGAGTACCCCGGCGGTGAGCGCTACTCACTGAGCTGCGAATACTTGCGCGTCTACTCCCCATCTGCCGAAGTTGGTGGTCACGGACCCGGCCAGGAAGTGCTGCAAACCGGCAAGATTGGTGTCGGCATCAGCGCGATCAAGCCGGTGGGGAATTATGCCCTGCAACTGGTCTTCGATGACGGCCATGACACCGGCCTGTATTCCTGGCCTTATCTGTACCAACTCTGTGTAGAGCAACAGCCACGCTGGCAGGACTACCTGGAGCGCCTGACACAGGCCGGCGCCAGCCGTGATCCCGATGTTCAGGTACTAAAGCTGGGCCTATAATACGGCCCTATTTCCCCATTGGTATGCACCGACCTGACCGGACGCGCACATCGCGTTACAATACCGCGCTAAACGGTGTTCGGGCGGAGGCCCTATGAGCGACAAAGACACAACACACTTCGGCTACAAAGAAGTCGACAAAGATGCCAAGGCCGGCATGGTAGCCGATGTATTCCACTCCGTGGCTTCGCGCTATGACTTGATGAACGACCTTATGTCCGGTGGTATCCACCGTATTTGGAAGCGCTTCACTATTGAACTGAGCGGCGTGCGCAAGGGTAATTCCGTACTGGACATTGCCGGAGGAACCGGCGACCTGGCGGCCCGTTTTGCGGATATCGTAGGTCCGGAAGGACGCGTAGTTCTGGCCGACATCAACGAATCCATGTTGCAAGTGGGCCGTGACAAACTACTGGACAACGGCCGCCAGGCCAATCTTGAATTTGTTCAGGCAGATGCCCAGTACCTGCCTTTCCCCGATGACAGTTTTGACTGTATTACCATTGCCTTTGGTCTGCGTAATGTCACCGACAAGGATACTGCGCTGCGCTCCATGTTGCGCGTACTCAAGCCTGGCGGTCGCCTGCTGGTGCTGGAATTTTCCAAGCCAGAAAACCAGTTATTGAGCAAAGCTTACGATACATATTCCTTCCGGTTATTGCCGCTGATGGGGCGATTGGTAGCCAACGATGCCGACAGCTACCAATACCTGGCAGAATCCATACGGATGCACCCCGACCAGGACACCCTGAAAACAATGATGGAAGACGCCGGCTTTGAACGCTGCGAATACCACAACATGACCGGAGGCGTCGTGGCATTGCACAAAGGCGTCAAGAGCTGAAATGACAGCAGGCATCAACCCCACAGTGCACACAGCGGCTGTGGCCGCGTTGGAGACCGCACTGAACCGTGCGCTTGAATTGGCCCCTGGTAGTAGAGCCGAACTGGCGCAACTGGACGACTACGTATTTGCGCTGCATTGCACTACCCCGCCCCTGGATATTTATCTGCAACCGGACAGCAATGGTATTCGCCTCATGGGCATCTACGACGGCCCGGTCACCACCAGTGTGCGCGGAGAAGCTTCCGACTTTACCCAACTAGCCGCGTCAAAAGACCCCACTGCCACCCTGATCAATGGCCGACTGGAGCTGGAGGGTGACAGCGCGCCATTGATCGAGCTACAGAAAATTTTGGCGGCACTGGATATGGACTGGGAAGCGCCGCTGGTCGCTACTCTGGGCGATGTGGCCGGCCATCAGGTAGCGCAAGTGTTACGCGGCGCTTTCACCTGGGGCAAACAGGCATCGAGCAACCTGGCCCGGCAACTCGACGAGTTTATTCATGAGGAGGCCAGGCTAAGCCCACCGCGTCTCGAACTGGAAGATTTCTACAAAGATGTACAGGAACTGGGATTGCGGGTAGAGCGACTGCAATCACGAGCAGGTCGCCTGCGCCAACGCCTGCAAAAGTTGCGGGGCTAAAGGCATGTCACGAACCCTGCGTCTGGCCACCATCCTGCGAACCATTGGTCGCTACCGGCTGGATGAGTTCATTGCTACTGAGCGTCTGCCCACGTTAGCCCGGATAGCCCTGCGCCTCTCTCCCTGGCGTCTTTACAGTGCGCCCGACCTGCCTCGCGGTGAGCGCCTGCGCCGTGCCCTGGAAGATCTGGGTCCGGTATTTATCAAGTTTGGGCAAATGCTCTCTACCAGGCGCGACCTGCTGCCCGAAGACATTGCCGATGAATTGGCCAAGTTACAGGACGATGTGCCGCCCTTCCCGGAAGCACAGTCTATTGCGATTATCGAAAAGGCGCTGGGCAAACCCGTAGGCGAGCTGTTCGCCAGTTTTGACCCCACGCCCATGGCCTCTGCCTCTGTCGCGCAAGTGCACACAGCAACCCTGCACAGTGGAGAAAAGGCGGTTGTCAAAGTGGTGCGCCCGGATATTGAGCCGATTATCCGCCAGGACCTGGCACTGCTGTTTACTTTAGCCAGGCTGGTGGCGAAGTACCTCCCCGAGGGACGACGTTTGCGTCCTGTAGAAGTGGTGTCCGACTACAAACTTGTCATTCTTGATGAACTGGACCTGGGCCGCGAAGCCGCGAATGCGAGCCAGCTGCGGCGCAACTTCGAAAACAGCAAA
>JBALVO010000026.1:0-17660 GCA_036961445.1 Halioglobus sp. | reverse complement strand
ATTGCAGTGGACTGCGCCATCGTCGGCAGCTTGAGCGATGCAGACCAGTACTACCTGGCGCGCAACCTGCTTGGGATTTTTCGACGCGACTACCGTGAAGTCGCACAACTGCATGTGGAATGTGGTTGGGTGCCGCCAGAAACTCGCGTGCAGGATTTTGAGTCAGCCCTGCGTGCAGTTTGCGAGCCTATTTTTGAACGACCCATCAGCGAAATATCTTTTGGCCAGTTATTAATTTACCTGTTCCGCACTGCCAGTCGTTTCGATATGGAAGTTCAGCCCTCACTGGTACTGCTGCAGAAAACCCTGCTGAATATCGAGGGCCTGGGCCGTCAGTTATATCCCCAGCTCAACTTATGGGATACGGCGCAGCCCTTTCTGGAAGAGTGGGTACAGGAGCGCTATTCGCCACAATCCGTTTTCAAACGTTTACAGCGTCACGCACCATCGTGGCTGGAGCAACTACCACAACTTCCGGATGTGATGCTGGACAACCTGCAGCAATCACGTGAGACCGATCAGCGTTTCACCTTGCGACCGCAACGCGTGGACGATCTGCAGCTAAAAGCACGACAAAAAAGTAGACGGCACCGCCGTCATCTGCTTGCCGCAGTCGCCTGCGCAGGAGCTGTCATCAGCGTATTTCCCGGCGCCCTGCAACAATTGGCTGACGCGCCGCTGGTCAGCTGGTTACTGGCCGCGCTGGGCCTAAGTTTGCTCTGGTCCAGAGACGCCTGAGCCTATGTACCGCTTATCCTGGTGTGTCATAATGCTTCACCCTCAGGAATCTTGTTATGACTGAAGTCAGCACATTAACGCAGCAGATCAAATGGAACGATCAGGGCCTGATTCCCGCCATTGCCCAGGACTGGCAAACAGGTGAAGTACTGATGTTGGCCTGGATGAACAGCGATGCTCTGCAGCTAACCATTAACGAAGGTCGCACTGTTTACTGGTCACGCTCGCGCCAGGCTTTATGGCGCAAGGGTGAAGAATCAGGGCACGTGCAAAAACTGAAAGAGCTACGCATTGATTGCGACGCAGATACGGTGCTGATGCATGTTGAACAAGTCGGCGGCATTGCTTGTCATACCGGGCGTCGCAGTTGCTTTTTCCAGCGTCTGGATGACGGCAAGTGGGCCACTACCGAGGACGTGGTGAAGCGGCCCGACGAAATCTACGGAAAGAAATCATGAGCGATGAGCTTGAACAATTGGCAGCCACTATTGCTGCGCGCAGACACGGCGACGCCGAACAATCCTATGTCGCCAGTTTGCACAATAAAGGCCTGAATAAGATTCTGGAAAAAGTCGGCGAAGAAGCCACTGAAGTTATCCTCGCAGCAAAAGATGTAGAATCCGGTGGTGATCCAGCGGCCCTGATTGGCGAGGTGGCTGACTTATGGTTTCACAGTATGGTAATGCTGTCCCACCTGGACCTTGATATAGCGGCGGTGCAGGAGTGCCTGGGGCAACGCTTCGGTGTTTCGGGGCTTCAGGAAAAGGCAGCACGCAACGATCAAAACAAATGACAGCGCGGCTATAAAACGCGCTAAGATCCACGAGAAGTAGTAATCAGGAGAACGTAATGGGTATTGGTGGAATTAGTGTATGGCAATTATTGATCATACTGGCAATCGTCATCATGCTGTTTGGCACCAAGCGACTGCGCACACTTGGCAGCGATTTGGGCAGCGCGGTTAAAGGGTTTCGGAAAAGTATGACAGACGACGGTGCTGCGCAAGAACCAAAGGACGAGGCCTCCCCGGGAGAGTCAGGTAATGATACGGGCAAGGACAAGTAATCGCTGAATGTTCGACATAGGGTTTGCCGAGCTCGTTATCATCGCGGTAGTGAGTCTACTGGTCATAGGACCAGAGCGTCTGCCGAGTACGATCAGGACCGCAAGCCTGTGGTTAAATCGTATCAAGCGTGGGTTTAACGATATCAAGCAGGAAGT
Organism: Halioglobus sp.; assembly: GCA_036961445.1. Taxonomy (GTDB): domain Bacteria; phylum Pseudomonadota; class Gammaproteobacteria; order Pseudomonadales; family Halieaceae; genus JBALVO01. The sequence continues at coordinate 15,701 of JBALVO010000026.1, read as the reverse complement.
TCAGCAGGAGCTACACAACGACTCAGTTATGCAGGAGTTGCGTAAAACCGGCGAACAGTTACAGCAACAGACAAAGGACATACAAAACAGTATCCACGACACCGCTGAAGTAAGCTCATCGGCGACACCCGAAGAGACGCCCGGCACCGGCACCGACCCCGTGCGCCCATCCACACCGGTGTCCGATTCCGGTAACAAGAGCGCGGAATGAGCGATTCGGAACCCATAGACCAGCCTTTACCGCTGGTCGCTCATCTCACCGAGTTGCGCGACAAGTTACTGCGAGCAATGCTGGCAGTCCTCATCATGTTCATCTGCCTGTTCCCCTTCGCCAACGAAATATACGCTTTTGTGTCAGAGCCACTGCGAGCTATTTTACCCGCAGGGGCGACCATGATTGCCACAGAAGTAGCATCGCCCTTCCTCACGCCATTCAAGCTCACTCTGGTGGCGGCGATTTTCCTGGCTATGCCCTATGTGCTCTACCAGATCTGGAGCTTTATCGCCCCAGGCATGTATAAACATGAACGGCGTCTGGCCATCCCGTTGCTGGCATCGAGCATCATGCTGTTTTATGCAGGAGCGGCCTTCGCCTATTTCGTAGTCTTTCCCCTGATTTTCGCCTTTTTTACCAGTGTCGCGCCAGAAGACATCACCATCATGACCGACATCAATAGCTATCTGGATTTCGTGCTCAAGCTATTTTTTGCCTTCGGACTGGCCTTTGAAATTCCAATTGCAGCGGTACTGTTGATATGGGCCGGCATCACTACCCCCGAAGAGCTGGCAAAAAAGCGCCCGTATATTATTGTCGGCTGCTTTATCTTCGGTATGCTGCTGACTCCGCCTGACATCATTTCCCAGTCATTACTGGCCCTCCCTATGTGGCTTTTGTTTGAGATCGGAGTGTTTTGCGGGCGTTTCGTACAGCGAAATGATGCTGATACCGAAGCAACCTGATGGCCCATTCTTCGGATGAGCAGCCCCCCCTTGCAAAGGGGCTAACTTCTTTAATGCCGGTACTGGCGTTGCTGAAACAATACAAACCGCAGCTGGCCGGTGCCAGTGTCGCGTTGCTGTTCACCGCTGGTGCCACCTTGTCATTAGGTCGCGGCCTGCAAGTATTAATCGATCAGGGTTTCGGCGGCGGCACCAGTGATGCCCTGTTAAGCGCAGTCACTCTGTTAATCGTCATAGCTGCGGCTATAGCGGTGGGCACCTTCGTGCGTTTTTATCTTGTCTCCTGGCTGGGAGAGCGGGTCAGCGCAGATATCCGCAAAGCCGTATTCGACAACGTGGTGCGCCTGCACCCGGGGTTTTTCGAAACCAACCGCAGTGGCGAGATCATGTCGCGCCTGACCACTGATACCACCCTGCTACAGACCATCATCGGCTCATCATTCAGTATGGCGCTGCGCAGCAGTCTGACCATGATCGGGGCATTGGTGATGATGTTCATCACCAACCTGAAACTCAGTCTGATCATCGCGGTGGGCGTGCCGCTGGTACTTCTGCCCATTCTGGTATTCGGCAGGCGGGTCAGGCGCCTGTCTAATGAAAGCCAGGACAGCATTGCCAATGTCGGCAGCTATGCCGGCGAAATAATCCAGCACATACGGGTAGTGCAGAGTTACACCCAGGAACAGTTCGAGACAGCGGCCTTCGACAAAGAAGTCGAACGCGCCTTTAACATAGCCAAACGGCGAATTTTGCAACGCTCGCTGCTGATTTGCGGCGCTATCTTGCTACTGTTTGTCGGTATGGCGGGCATGATGTGGGAAGGCGGGCAGGATGTCATCAGCGGTCGCATGAGCGGTGGTGAACTGGGTGCCTTCGTGTTCTACGCCATCATGGTCGGTAGCGGCGTAGCGACCATTTCCGAAGTGTGGGGTGAACTACAACGCGCCGCCGGCGCCGCGGAGCGTCTGGTGGAATTACTCAATACGCGCAGCCTGATCATAGACCCCGGCAGACAGGAGGTACCCGCAGGCGACATCAGGCCAGAACTGCAGCTGGACAATATCCGCTTTTTCTATCCGACTCGCCCGGAACAGGCCGCTCTACGGGACTTTTCCCTGCTAATAGAAGCCGGCAAGAGCCTGGCTCTGGTAGGGCCTTCTGGTGCCGGGAAATCCACGGTATTCGAATTACTACAACGTTTCTATGATCCGCAGCAGGGCCAGGTTTTGTTGAATGGCGAAGACATCCGCGATCTCGGCCTGCAGCAATTACGCGAACACATCGCGCTGGTGCCGCAAACCCCGGCCCTGTTTACCGGCGACGTGCGCTATAACATCGCCTATGGCAAACCAGGGGCCAGCGATGAGGAGGTCACCGCTGCTGCTCACGCCGCTCACGCCCATGACTTTATTACCCAGTTGCCCGAGGGCTACGCCAGTCATTTAGGTGAACAGGGTGTACGATTATCCGGCGGCCAGCGTCAGCGTATCGCCCTTGCCAGGGCAATACTCAATGATCCGGAAATTTTATTGCTGGATGAGGCAACCAGCGCTCTGGACACACAGAGCGAATATCAGGTGCAATTGGCCTTGCAAGAGCTGATGCGCAATCGCACCACGGTGATCATCGCCCACCGCCTGTCCACCATACTCCACGCCGATAATATTGCCGTGCTGGACCAGGGTCGGATTATAGCGACAGGCACCCACGACGATCTGCTAAAAAGCTGTCCGCTCTATGCGCGCCTGGCCAGCTTGCAGTTTCGCAACTCCAGGGTCAGCGACGAACCGGCTCACGATCCAGCAGACGAACTCGATCCTTTCGTTCCTGGTTAACACGGGACAGGTCATCCAGCACCTCCCTGGAAATTTCCGCGATATCACCCAGCAGACGAAAAGTTACTCTTGCATTATTGGTGGCACAGCGAAAAGGCGCTAACAACGGTGATTCCCGGAACATATCACGGGAGTCCTCCAATGCGCCTCGCAGGTGTCCACCGCCGGTATGGCGCGCTGAATCGAAGGCCATGGACATCACTTCCAGCGACTCCATTAGCGCTTCAATGCCAATCCATTCGATCATCGTGCCCCGTTCGACGCCACGACGGACGTTGCGCCGCAGCTTGCGGGTCATATTGCGAAATTCACGCTGCACCCGAGTACCAAATACTGGATCGGTCACCGCCTGCAACTGGTCGTCTTCAGCCAGCTCACGCCAGTCCTGAATACTTAATACTGCTTCGATATGAGGAAAAACCACTTTCTCTTCTATATTCATATGCTCGTACATATGGTCGATATAGGCCTGGCCGCCCTTGGCAACCACCGCGCCTGAGACATCGCCCCTGCGCCAGCGCTCGATGTCCTGCAGTACCTGGCGGCCGCGCTTGGCAGTTCGGTCATGGTCGCGCTGCAACGTATCCACTTCGTCTGCAGCCTTTGCATCAATCTCGGCGACGCGTCCATAAATCAGGTCTTCGCGGGGGTGGTGGTAGCGATCCGGCCAGCTGACCATATAGTCCATGATCTCGTAGACGACATGGGTATCGACCAACTCACCGGTCTCAATTATCTTGAGCTGATCAGCAAACAGCTGCATCACCGTGGCAATGTGACGATGCTCTGCGCGCAACGCCTTCATCAGAGGCTGTTCCGTGCGCTGGTTACCAAAAGCAGGCGACTTCCTGCCCATGGTATTTTTGTCCTTGTACCCCGCACTTGATGTATTGGCGCGAGTAGTCTTCTTCACGGAAGCCTTCTTTGCCGGCTTTTTTTTGCCCACTCCCGCCTTTTTAGCGGCGGACTTCTTCGCAACACCCGCCTTTGCAATAACTGCCATAGTCCATTCTCCTCAAATAACTCCACCCAGCTTATGCTCTCAGCCTAGTCTGTCCAACTCTATGACGCATTGATCCTGCTCATGGATTGTACAACTGTGCGGTGAGGTCGACTTTCTGAACCGCAGCAGCATTTACGCCCGTCAATCCGATCGATATAGCACTGACAGAACCGGGATATAGCACAAAATAGGCCAACAAAAACGCCGGCACAGCGGCCGGCGTTAAGCGTATTTTTATTGCTATTGGATCAATTGAACTCGCGAATCAGGCCGCCTATAGACTCCTTGGCATCACCAAACAACATTCGCGTATTGTCTTTGTAGAACAATGGATTCTCAATGCCGGCAAAGCCTGATGCCATAGAGCGTTTCAGCACGAACACCGTGCGGGCGTGGTCCACGTTGATTATCGGCATGCCGTAGATCGGGGAAGACTCAGACTCCCGGGCCGCAGGGTTCACCACGTCGTTGGCACCGATAACAATAGCCACATCAACGTTTTCCATGCGCGGGTTAATGTCATCCATTTCCAATAGCTGGTCATAGGGCACGTCTGCCTCAGCGAGTAACACGTTCATATGGCCAGGCATACGGCCCGCCACCGGGTGGATACCAAAATTTACCTCGCTGCCGTTTCGCTCCAGCAACTCACATAGCTCCTTGACTACATGCTGGGCCTGGGCGACCGCCATGCCGTAACCCGGCACGATAGCGATGCTGCTCGCTGCTTCGAGTATGTAGTAGGCATCCTCGACGGAAATAGGCTTAATCTCACCCTCCACTGCTGTCTCTTCCACCTTGCCGCTGCCAAAGCCACTGAACAGCACATTACCCAGGGAACGGTTCATTGCCTTGCACATGATCTGGGTGAGAATGATGCCCGAAGCACCCACCAGTGAGCCGGCCACTATTAGGATATTGTTGTCTACGGCGAAACCTGCGGCACAGGCTGCCAGGCCTGAATAGGAGTTCAGCAGGGAGATCACCACGGGCATGTCAGCACCGCCGATGGGAATAACCACCATGACCCCGAAAACCAGCGACAGCGCAATGACCAGGAACAGCCACTGGCTGTTGCCCGGCTCCAGGCAAAACATCACCGAGCTAGCCAAAATACCCAGTACGATCAGGCTGTTTACCACCTGTTGGCCATTGAACAAGACCGCACCACTGCCAATTTTTTCACTGAGCTTACCGTAGGCAATCATGCTACCGGTAAAGGTAACGCCACCGATCAGGATAGACAGGATAATGGTGATCAAGGTAAACGTTTCTGACGTGGGGCTCAGAGCCGCCCAACCGACCAGCAGGCTGGCCATTCCGCCGAAACCATTAAACAGGGCGACCATTTCCGGCATGGCCGTCATCTGCACCATACGCGCTGCGGCACCACCCACGGCACCGCCGACCACAAAGCCCAGCACAATCCACTGGAAATCAACAATCCCCTGGTCCAATAGGGCAGCCACCACAGCTACCAGCATACCCAGGGAAGAAATCGCGTTACCACGACGGGCAGTCGCGGGGGAACCCAGTTGCTTCAGGCCATAAATAAACAGGGCACCGGAAACGACGTAGGCAAGTTGAATGAGAATATCCATAGCGTCTAGCTCCCCTTCTTCTTGAACATGGCCAACATGCGGTCAGTTACCAGGTAACCGCCCACAACATTGACTGAGGCCAGAGCCACCGCAGCGGCACCCAGCCAGTTGGCCAGGTCCTGATCACCGGTACCGGCGAGGCCGATCGCGCCTACCACGGTGATACCTGAGATTGCATTGGCACCGGACATCAGCGGTGTATGCAGAGTCGCAGGTACCTTGTTGATCAGTTCGAAGCCCAGAAAGATGGACAACATAAGGATAAATGTGAGGAAAACTTCTGCAGGTATCATGTTACGCACCCCCTTCCAGAATATTCTTGATGGTTTCGTTCACCACTTCACCCTCATAGGTGATGGTGCAGCCGGGCAGGATGTCGTCTTCGAAATCCACCGTGAACAATTTTTGCTCTTTATGCCAATTGTCCTCCACCAGGTTAAACAGGTTGGAGGAGTACATCTGGCTGGCGTCGCGAGCCACTTCACCGGCCAGGTTGCCCTTGCCAATAATAGTGACTCCGGACCACTCTATAACTTCATTCGCTACGGAGCCTTCTACGTTACCGCCTGTTTCGGCGGCCATGTCAACAATGACAGAACCCCGAGCCATACCCTCGATCATGTCTTTGGTAACCAGCACCGGGGGCTTGCGACCGAACACTTGGGCTGTGGTAATGACGACATCGGATTTAGCGATAACATCCTTCTGTGCCTGGCGCTGAATGGCCACCTGTTCCGGTGTCAGCTCCAGGGCGTAACCGCCAGCGGTCTGGCCGGTTTCACCCAGGTCGATCTCCAGGAACTTGGCGCCCAGCGACTGCACCTGTTCTGCCACCACCGGACGGGTATCAAAGGCCGTGACCTTGGCACCCAGACGCTTGGCGGTGGCAATAGCCTGCAGACCTGCAACGCCAGCGCCGATTACAAACACATTGGCCGGCTTGAGAGTGCCCGCCGGGGTCATCATCATGGGGAAGATACGCGGCAGGTGTGTCGCAGCCTGGATTACCATCACATAGCCAGCGAGATTAGCCTGGGAGCTCAAGGCGTCCATCTTCTGGCTGCGTGTAGTACGCGGAATCATTTCCATACTAATCGCAGTAACGCCCTGCTCCTTGAGCGCAACCACCAGTTCACGCTCGTTAAAGGGATCCAGGTAGCTGATATGAATACAGCCGCGCTGCATCAGCTTGACTTCATCCAGCTCTGGCTTACGCAGGCGCAGCAGCAGGTCAGCGCTGCTAAATAGCGCATTGCGATCCTGGGAAATACTAGCTCCCACGTCTGCGTACTCTGAATCGGTGAAACCGGAACCAGCCCCCAGCCCTGCTTCAATGACCAGGTCAGCGCCCATAGCAACCAGCTTCTTGGCGTGGTCCGGCGTTATCGGTACCCGATTTTCTCCCGGGTGGGTTTCTCTGGGAATGGCGATGCGCATAGCGGTTTGTACCCCCGTACTTGTATTAAGTGTTAACTGCCAGTGATTGGTCACCAGCATTTATCGGGCATGCCTCTTGGGGCTGCGGTTATTTCTGGTGCTCACAGGATTGTTGCATATCTGGCTGTCGCCAGGTGCCGGTGCCTGAGGCAGCCGTGGACTGTAGCACAGGCTTTGGTTTGCGGGAATAATCCCGACTATTCAGCAGCTGAATTCCGAATTAAGACATGCGGTGGGCAGGTTGATCTACTGCTGTTGCTTAAAGCGGATGCCAGCGTAACCGATTAATGGCAGGAGGCAATGGCGATACAGTGCAAAGAGGTGACCCAAACCATCACCTTTTAGGGAAGTTGCAGGCTAACACGTTGAAATAGCTGAATTTTTATAGGTTGCAAGACCCTGCTGGGCCATTGCAACGAATAGTCGCGCAGATTAACCCGCCTGTAGCTGCAGGAACGGATTCATCCAGCGGTATTTCCAGTTAGTGAATTTCAACGGCGCGTCGATCACTGCCAGGCAAATACAGTCCTCTGTCTGCAAGGCAGTGGGGGCGTGAACGTCGGTAGCCTGGCGGAAGATAAAATCACCCTGGTCATAACTACCATCGGCATCAGAAAAACCGCCTTCCAGCACCAGTGTCATCTCTGTACCGCGATGGGTATGTTCCGGAATTTTGCCGCCAGCCTTAATATGGTAAAGAGCGAACTCATAATTGGGGTCACCCGTCTTGAGATAGCTGATACTCAATGAGCTGGTGATTTTTTTCCAAATAAGGTCACTAAAGTCACCACTCATCAAGCGCTGCAGTATGGCAGGTGTGCGCCCCACCGCTCCGGTCTCAGGCTTGGCATAACTAAGCGGCGGCACATCGTCCAGCCGGCCAAGTACCGCCTCTAATTGCACGTCACTGACCGGCACACGCTGCTGTGATTCAAACATGACGGCGCCAAGATCCTGCAGTTGACTGGCACTGCGCTGACACTGTTCACAATAATTCATGTGGGCTGACACGCAGGCGGCCTGAGCCAGGGGCAGATTACCCGCTGCATATTCCGTCAAAAGGTCTAATTCTGGATGAAATTTACTCATAGTCGTCTATCGTTCTATCTGAAGTTGAAGTTTTTGTATTGCCAGGCGCACACGCGATTTAACCGTACCCAGGGGCAGGTCCAACTCCCCAGCGGCCTCGGCGTGAGACTTGCCTTCCATATAAACCTTGGCGAGAATCTGCACCTGGTCCTGGGGTAACCCCTGCATTAAACCCTGGATCCGGTCCCGGCTGCGCTTGCTTTGCAACAGCGCGAAGGGCTCTTCGCTCTCGTAATCCGGGCAGACATCCTCTGCTGCCAGTGGCGTATTAAATTTCTGCAGGCGGCGGAACATATCCGTGCGACAGTTTCTGGCAATGGTGTACACCCAGGTACTGGCAGCGGCCTTCTCTGGATTGAAGGCACCTGCTTTTTGCCAAACTTTCAGCATTACCTCCTGCACCAGCTCGTCTGCCAGGGTGGCTGAAAGACTCGACCCTGCCAGAGCAAAGGCTTTTAACAGCGGAGCAAAATGGCGAAACAAACGGCTGAACGCCGCTCTGTCCTCATTCCTGGCTATCAGGACAAGACATTCACTCCACTCATCGGTACGACGCCCTGTCGGGAACTGCTCAGTACCTACGCTACCGTTCACTGGCTCTACCACCGTTTTTGTTCTCTTTGCCGCTTCGTTTGAAGGAAGTATACGCCTGTTGTACTGTGCCGGATCACTCTATTTGCGCTCAGGCAATTGATCCGATTGCCGCCGGTGGACGTAATCTGGGCATTGCAAAAGCATCATCAATACTGGCGCTGCCGGTTACCCCTAGGAGTACGCTTGTGAAAATAGCTGTTATCGGTTCCGGCATTTCAGGACTGAGCTGCGCCCACTATTTAAGCACCTCACATGAGGTATCCGTGTTTGAAGCTGGCAAACAGATAGGTGGCCACACTGCCACAGTGGACGTACAGCTTGGCACCAGGCGCTATGCGATCGACACAGGGTTTATCGTATTCAACGATTGGACCTACCCCAATTTTATTGCCTTGATGGACGAACTGGGGGTCCCCAGCAAGCCAACCGACATGGGCTTTAGCGTAATGGATGAGAACACCGGCATGGAATATTCCGGCACCAACCTCAATACCCTGTTTGCCCAACGCAGTAACCTGCTGTCCTGGAAGTTTCTGAAAATGATCCGGGATATTCTGCGCTTCAACAAAGAATCCGTAGCTGATCTGGACGCCGGTCGAATCAGTGACGCACAAACCCTGGGCCAGTATTTACAGCACAATGGTTATAGTGAGGGCTTCAAGCGGCAGTATCTGGCGGCCATGGGTTCCGCTATCTGGTCGGCCGATTATGCGACCATACTTGAATTCCCGTTAAGCTTTTTCCTACGTTTTTTTCGCAATCATGGACTGCTCTCGGTAGCCGATCGACCCCAATGGCGGGTGATCGAGGGTGGCTCTCGCGAGTACCTGCGCCCCCTATGCCAGCGCTTCGAACAGCGCATACACACCAATTGCCCGGTGAAAACCGTGATTCGCCAGGGCGGCGGTGTGACGCTGGAGCTGGCAGACGGCAACAAACTGCGCTTCGACCAGGTGGTAATGGCAACGCACTCGGATCAGGCATTGGCTCTGCTGAACCAACCCAGTCCGGAGGAACGCAACATATTGGGGGCACTACCGTACCAGAGCAATGATGTGGTACTACATACCGATATCCGCCTGCTACCGCGCAACCGCAAAACCTGGTCAAGCTGGAACTACAGCCTGGGCAACGACCAGCGCCGAGCTGTGGTAACCTATAACATGAACATCCTGCAGGGCATAGAAGCGCCTGAGACTTTCTGCGTGACTCTAAACAACACCGCCGCCATCAACCCACATAAAATTATCGGCCGCTTCAGCTACGACCATCCAGTATTTTCCCTGCAAGGCATCGCGGCACAAAAGCGCTGGAGTGAAATCAATGGGTCACTAAACACCTGGTATTGTGGGGCTTATTGGCATAATGGTTTCCATGAAGATGGCGTAGTCAGTGCTCAGCGAGTCGCTCAGGCCATACAGCACAGTGCCCGGGCCGCCGCGTGAAATCCTGCCTGTACGAAGGTCGAGTGCGACATCGGCGCAGGCAGCCGAAAGCTCACGAATTCAGCTATCGGGTATTTATGCCCTACATCTGTCTGGACGAATTGCCCGCACTATTTGATCGCAACTGGATGTGGTCGGCCAGGGGATGGGCGCCTGCCCAATTCCGGCGTAGCGACTTTCTGGGAGATCCCGCAAAGCCCCTACAACAGGAAGTCAGGCGGCGTGTCCGCGAGGAAACTGGCGTCGAACACACGGGCCCCATCTACCTGCTGGCCAATCTGCGCTACTTTGGCTACAGCATGAATCCCGTAACCTGTTATTACTGCTTCAACAAGGATGAGACTCGGCTGGAATACCTGGTCGCAGAGGTTAACAACACGCCCTGGGACGAGCGCCACAGTTACGTACTGCAGGGACCGGTGCAGGGGAAGTGGCTGCAGACTGAGTTCGACAAAGGCTTTCACGTGTCCCCCTTTAACCCCATGGATATGCGTTACCACTGGCGTAGCAGCACTCCCGACAAACGCCTGGTGCTGCACCTGGCAAATTCACAGGACGGACAACCAGTGTTTGACGCTAGCCTGGTGCTGTCCGCCAAGCCTATGACCGCATCCAATCTGAATATCATGTTATGGCGTTACCCCTGGCTGACGGCCAAGGTAGGCTTGGCCATCTACTGGCAAGCACTGCGCCTCTACCTGAAGGGCGTGCCCTTTTATCCCCACCCTAAAGCAAAATCTTCTGGAGCGTTAAATGAGTAATATGAGTGTCGGACGTGTCCGTCTGCCCCGGGCAAGTATTCTTGGGTTCAGCCAGGGTCTCGCGCGTCGATTGTTTTTCCGTGCCCTGGAAAAAATCGAAGTGGGTAGCATTGCCATCCACGATGGCAATGATACTTTTCACTTCGGCACAGCGGGCAATCCGGCACAGCCTCATGCTGAGGTACAGATACACAATTCGCACACCTACCGGCAGATGCTAACCGGGGGTAGTATTGGCGCAGGGGAGGCCTATATGCGCGGTGACTGGACGTCGCCTGACCTGACTGCGCTCACCCGCTTGTTTAGTGCCAACATGGACAGCCTGGACACCCTTGAGTCCGGACAGTCCTGGTTGGTGAAGCTGGGACTAAAAATAGCTCACACCATGAATCGCAATACCGCCGATGGTTCGCGAAAAAATATCGCTGCTCACTACGACCTGGGGAATGAATTTTTCCACTTGTTCCTGGATCCAACCATGATGTATTCCTCCGCTGTATTCACGGATGAATACACCTCACTGGAGACAGCTTCCCGGGAGAAGCTGGAAGAAATTTGTCGTCAACTTGAGCTTAAACCCGAGGACCATCTGCTGGAAATTGGCACCGGCTGGGGCGGCATGGCCATTCACGCGGCCCGACATTACGGCTGCCAGGTCACCACCACCACGATCTCACAGGAGCAGTTTGACTACGCCTGTGCCCGCGTGCTCGAAGAGGGACTGCAGGATCAAGTGACGGTTTTGTGTCAGGATTATCGCAAACTCACAGGTCGCTATGACAAGCTGGTGTCGATAGAAATGATCGAGGCAGTGGGTCACGACTTTTACAGCAGTTACTTTCAGTGCTGCAGCGCACTACTCAAACCCCATGGCAAGATGGTCATCCAGGCTATAACCATGGCCGACCAGCGCTATGCAGCGGCGCGAGACTCAGTGGATTTTATCAAACGCTATATATTCCCTGGGGGCTGTCTGCCATCCGTGGCCGTCATCGCCGAGCATCTGGCTGAGGATACAGACATGCAGTTGGTGCATTTGCGCGATATCACCCAGGACTACGCCCTGACACTGGCGCACTGGAGAAAACGATTTATGGCTGAGCTGGATGCGGTGCAGCGTATGGGGTTTGATAACAGTTTCATACGTATGTGGGAATTCTACCTGAGCTATTGTGAGGGTGGTTTTCGCGAGCGCATCATCGGCACGGTACAACTTAGCTTCGCCAAGCCCGGTTACCGCGACTCCGGCCAGGGTGCATAATCCCACCAGGGAGGCAGCAGCTCGGCGTATTGCCGCTCCGCGTACCGTGGGTCTATCAACAAAGCCCGCCCCCTGTCCTGAAGGCAGCGCACTACACGACCCAGGGCCTGGTCAACTTTCTGCATACCCGGGTACACGAAGGTGTACTCAAACCCAGAGCCGTAACGCTGCTGGTACCAGGATTGCAGTTGTCGCGTATCACGGTTTACCTGCGGCATGCCTACGCCTACCACCACCACACTGCGCAGCTGCTCTCCGGGTAAATCTATACCCTCGCCAAACACCCCACCAAGAATACAAAAAGCCACTACGTCACGACGCTGGGCCAGAAATTGCAACAGTTGCTCGCGCGCGCTGTCATCCTGCTCCGGCCGTTGCTCCCAGAGCGTGCGTGACGAGGTGATTTGCTCCAGGCCACGCAGCTGTGCCAGGCAATCCTGCATATAACGATAGGAAGGAAAATAGACAATGCAGTTACCTGACTCCCCTTGTAGCCAGCGCAGCAAGAGTTTTACCAGATCCGGCAAACTGGCGTCCCGCTGTCGGTACCGGGTGTCAATATCGGTAGCCAGGAATACCTGTAACTGATCTCGCGAGAAAGGTGACGTGGCGCGCGTACACACCGCATCCTGCGCCAGTCCCAACGCGGCACTGGTCCAGGGCAGGGGCGACAGGGTAGCCGAAAAAGCGGTGACCGAATGGGCATGTTGCTGCCGCTGGGATAGCAAGCGGGCCGGGTCCAGACAATTGAGAAAGACCCCAAAGCTTTGTTTACCAGCACCACGGCTCAGTTCCATGCGGTAATCTTCCCCCCACTGCTCTGCCACACGCATGAATTGCAACGCGCCAAAAAAGAACTCCTTAAGCACCGGTAGGCGCTGCAGAAAGGTCGGTTCCTGTGCCAGTTGTTCACTGGTGGCTGCACAAAATTCCTGTAATATGCGCAGCAAATCATCTGGAAATAACGCCCTGCTGTCGAACTCATCTTCCTGCCATTGCTCCTTTTGCAATGCCAAAAACAGTCGATTAAGCCGGCCCAGTGTCCTGGCTATAGCGTCAGTGGCGACCGCCTTGGCAGCCATTAAATCCGCCTTGCCCAGCCTTGCACTATACATATCCCGCGCCCTGCCCGGCAGGTTATGCGCCTCATCAAGCAACACTGTCCAGCGCTTGTCATCGCTTTGTATAACATTGCTCAAAGTAGCACCGAGGCTGTAGATATAATGCAGGTCGGCGATGACCATATCTACCCAGGGCAACAGATCCAGGGCTAACTGGTAGGGACATACCTCAAAGCGCTGTGCCAATGCTTCGATGTCCTCACGCCGCAGGGCCGGAGACTGTATCGCAGCGCGCAGTGCTTCCGGCAGCTTGTCGTAATAGCTGCGTGCATAAGGGCAATCATCGCCATGACAGGCGCGGCCAGGCGAGAGACAGATCTTGTCCTTGGCCGTAAGGCTCAGGGCCGTACCTCGATAGCCTGCGTCGACAAACCGTAGCAACGTTTCTTCGGCGGCACGGCGACCTACGGTTTTGGCAGTGACAAAAGCCACCCGCTCGTGCTTACCGGTAGCGAGTGCCTTGAGCGCCGGAAATAACACCGCGGCGGTCTTGCCGATACCAGTGGGCGCCTCCAACAGAAGCTGCCCACCCTGGTCAATGCACTTGTAGGTCAATTCCGCGAGCGCGCGTTGCCCCTGCCTGAAACCTCCGTAGGGGAAAGCCAGCGCTGTTAGACTGAGGTCACGCTCTGCCTTTAGTCGCGCCAGGATTCTCAACCAACTGGAGAACTGCTCGAGAGTGGAGTCCAGGAAGAATGCCAGCTCGGCCCGCGTGCAGGACTCCGACAAACTGTACTGTTGATCAGTGTCAATATTGAACCAGGTCAGGCGAACTTCCAGCGCCTCCACATCACACTGGGCTGCGATAATTGCTGCATAGAGTCGCCCCTGCGCCATATGTAGTCGCGACACCGCCTGCGGGATTGACTCAGGTGCCACGCGACAAGTTTTGATCTCCTCAACAAAGCCCTGCTGCTGATCGTAGCCGTCGGCACGCCCGCGTAATATCAGGCGTAGGTCTTGTTCGCAGTGAGAGTACGCCACGGCGTATTCACTGCAGTAGGTCGGTGGGCGGCGAGCGTAAAGACGCTGGTGCCCCGCCACCCCTTGCTCTCCCGTGGGCGATGGTGTGAAGCGGTGATCGATGTCCCCGCTTCTGTGGCAGAACCTGGCCAGATCGGTAATCGCAATAGTAAGCTCGGTTGTCACAGCGCGCTTGCATCCCATTCCACCCAGGCCACTTGTGCCGGGATGTCCTGCTGTTGAAAAAAGCGCAGCCATCGTTTTTGGCTATCCTGTAAGGCATCTCCCGGCGCTTTGATTTCAATCAGATAGTAATCCCCTACTTCCTCACCTATAGCGATAAGGTCGGGAAAGCCCCGGCGATTCTCGCCTGGATCAAATAACATACGCTCCCAGATGGCCAGCATATGTGCCCGAGGGATGACACGCAAAGCGGCACGAACCAGTTCCAGATCGATACGCCGCCAATCTACCCAGCGGCACTGCAACGAGTTGTACTGTGTGTAAGCCCGGCTCAGGAACTGCGACAGGTCTGCGTCCCGCAATTGCGCCAGCCGGCTCTCCAGTGAGTCGCGCCGCCGCGTCCTGAAAGCAGGCTCATACATGTCGGTAGGTACGCTCTGGTACGGGTTGTGAAACGCTCCGGGAACTGCGGCGAATATCTGCTCCCAGAAGGCCAGGCCGAACAGCGTATTCATCAGTTTATTTTCCACGTAATGCACGGATTGCCAGTGTTGCGAAAGGTGTGCCGCCGCCTGTAATTCTACCGCGCCGGTACCCGGCAATAGTTGCAGATACGCGTGCTGAAACGCGTCCCGCCGCTGCCGCGATTGCGTACCGCCCAGTTTGCGCCTGACCCTGGGAAGTATTCGGCTCGCGGCCTCTTTTTCTTCCTCACCCCAGGGACTGGCCAGAATTTCCTCGCACACGGCGACTGCTCCAGACCAGTCCCCGGTCTTTTCCAGCACGCGGGCACGTCGCTCTCTGGCGGGGTGGCGCTGACTCTTGCTATACAGTGCCAGCGCGGTATTCATTTCACCCATGCGCTCCATGTCCCTGGCCAGTGCATTGCACAAGCGATACCAACGCTGCTCACTGGATGGATAGACGATATTTTTGCACAGGACATCGGCGGCCAATGCCCGCATACCCTGTGAGTCGCCCTGGTCACGCAGTTCATACCAGGTGTCGCGCAGTGTCGAGCACTCCAGATATTCCTGCAATGCTTTGCGCTGACGAAATAGACGAGACTGGCGGTCCAGTCGATAGGGATAATAGCGGGCGACGCCCAGGTCACTCAGCACAAACTCGGTCAAGCTCTGGTGACGATTGCCGAAGAACATTAACTGCAATACCTGCACCTGCTCAGCACCCCAGGGTGCGACAACCCGCTCTGTTATCACTCCATCAACCAGCCCCGACCAATCCTGTTCCCGTTCTGACAGTGCGTCAATGGCGTCCAAAAGGGCGCTTTTATCACGAAACTTTGTGCCCGGAAAATGGGTGGCGAAAGAGTGCTGCAATTCGGCACGCGTATAAAGTTTACCCAGCTCATACGACGACAGGTTAGCTGCTGGCACCGCCATACCTTGTTCAAGCAATGTGTCCAGCAACACATCCAGCCGACCCAA
>JBALVO010000025.1:0-37773 GCA_036961445.1 Halioglobus sp. | reverse complement strand
GCGTTACAAGTCCATTACCAAGGAAACGGCAGGCGTGCTCAAAGGAGAGTATGGAGCTACACCGGCACCGGTAAATAGCGAACTTCAGCAGCGCGTACTCGAGGGCGCGGAGCCCATTACCTGTCGTCCTGCTGATCTGCTCGCGCCGGAACTGCAGGTCCTGACTGAGGAGCTATTGCACCTGGCCCAGGAGAAGGCTATTGCCTTAACTCCAGGGGATGGAGAAATTGACGATGTTTTGACCTATGCATTGTTTCCACAAATAGGCCTGAAATTCCTGGAAAATCGTGGCGATCCAGATGTGTTCGAACCCGTACCCAATGGTGCGACAGCCGCTGTACCAGCGACGGCGGCAGCGGTAAACACCGGCGCTACAGCGCCGGCCGCAAGCGGATCAGAGGTCTACACCGTAACCGTCAATGGTCAGAGTTACGCCGTGGAAGTTGCCGCCGGTGGAGACGTAGCGGCAATTTCTCCTGCAGCATCGCCACCCTCTGTTGCCCCGGCGCCTGCTGCAGGAGTAGGTAGTGCTTTACCTGCGCCGCTGGCGGGCAATATCTTCAACGTTCACGTAGCCGTTGGTGACACGGTGGCAGCGGGGGATGTGATCGTAATTCTGGAGGCGATGAAGATGGAAACCGAGGTGCGCGCGCCTCAGGCAGGTACGGTATCCGGTGTGAGTGTAAAAGTTGGCGACTCGGTTGCTGTCGGCGATACGCTGATTACCGTGAGCTAAGCAACTATGGACAATATCCTGCAACTGTGGAGTACCTCGGGACTCGCGCAGATTACTCCAGGGCAGACCTTTATGTTGTTAATTGGCCTGCTGTTGTTGTTTCTTGCTATACGCAAGGGCTTTGAGCCGTTGCTGCTCGTGCCTATTGGCTTTGGCGGTATCCTGGCTAATATTCCAGGTGCCGGGATGGCTTACTCTGCGGTGGAGAGTGCTGTTCACGCTGCGGACCCTGCCTTGTTGGCAGAAATGGCAGCAGCGCTGGGGGTTGCTGTTACCGACAATGCCAAGGAGTTAATGGCGGCCTACTATGCAGGAGATGCCCAGGCGCACCTGCTGGTGCAGCAGCAGGCGGCTGACGCTGGCTTTGCCAATGGCATGCTCTACAATTTTTACAATGTCGCTATTGCCAGCGGCGTTGCGCCGCTGGTAATTTTTATGGGCGTGGGGGCCATGACCGACTTCGGGCCATTGCTGGCTAACCCGAAAACCTTGTTTTTGGGTGCAGCGGCGCAATTTGGTATCTTTGCCACGGTGCTGGGAGCAGTGGGACTGAGCTCCATTGGCGTGATGGATTTCAGTATTGCTGACGCTGCGGCCATCGGCATTATTGGCGGTGCAGACGGCCCCACGGCAATCTATGTGGCGAGTATACTGGCACCAGATTTACTGGGCGCTATTGCGGTGGCGGCTTATTCCTATATGGCTCTGGTCCCTATGATTCAGCCCCCGATTATGCGGGCACTTACCACCGAGGCGGAACGCAAGATCGAAATGGTGCAGCTGCGCCACGTATCTCACCGCGAGAAAATTGTCTTTCCTCTGGTGCTGTTGATACTGGTGGCAATGCTGTTGCCAGATGCGGCTCCGCTGTTGGGTATGTTCTGCTTTGGCAATCTGATGAAGGAGTGTGGGGTAGTCGATCGCCTAAGTGATACGGCGCAAAATGCGTTGATTAACATTACCACGATCTTTTTGGGCCTGTCGGTAGGCTCCAAGTTGGTGGCGGACAAGTTCCTGGATATCAACACGCTGGGTATTCTCGGTCTGGGTATGGTCGCCTTCGGCATCGGTACCGCGTCGGGCGTATTGATTGCCAAGTTAATGAACAAATTCGGTGGTACGCCAATCAATCCCCTGATCGGTTCTGCCGGCGTATCGGCGGTGCCTATGGCGGCACGGGTCAGCAATAAGGTTGGTCTTGAGGCGAACCCCCATAACTTCCTGTTAATGCACGCAATGGGCCCCAATGTGGCGGGGGTCATTGGCTCTGCCGTGGCGGCAGGTGTGATGATTAGTCTCGTTGGCGGGTAGTATTTTCGCTGTATCTGCGTTCAAAACAGTTAGTTAATCGCCGCTGCGAAAGCCGGTACTGCCAACCAGCTGGTCTCTTAAGCAATACACTGGAGAATATCATTGCAGGATTTTTCGATCATAATCGAGCCACGTTTTTACGAAACAGACGCGCTTGGACACATTAATAATGCGTCAATTGCTGCCTGGTTTGAGGTGCTGCGGGTGAAATTTCTGGACTCGCTGGGCGCGGATGATCCCAGTGCAGCCAAGGATTGGGTGTTGGCCTCGCTGCATATCGATTTCGTTGCTGAAACGTTTTACGGTACTGATGTTACGGCGCTTATCACCGCAGCGAAAATTGGCAACAGTTCGCTTACCATGGTGTGTGCAATGGAACAGGGCGATAAGGTAACAGTGCGTGGCAAGGCCGTTCTGGTGCATAGAAGCACGGCAACCAATAAGTCAACGCGCATCCCTGACAGCCTGCGTGAGCAACTTGCGGCCAGGTAGAGCAAGCTATGGCATGACTGGTTATTAGTATTACTTCCCCAGTGCGCGCTGATAGGCGGCTACGGCATTGGCCAGTCCCATGGCTATGGCATCGACAGTCAGGGCGTGACCGATAGATACTTCCTGTAGTCCGGCGATGGTGGCAAAGCGCGGCAGGTTATTGAGGTCCAGATCGTGGCCGGCGTTGAGCCCCAGGTTTTCCTCGGCAGCGACATCAGCTGCTCGTAGGAATGTACTAAATACATCATCCACGTCGGCCTGATTTTTACAGGCGCGCGCATAAGACTCTGTATACAGTTCAATACGATCGGTGCCGATCTGTGCCGCCAGGCGGATCTGCTCCGGATCGGGGTCCATGAACAGGCTGGTGCGAATCCCCAGGGCCTGCAGTTCTTGTACCAAGGGGGCTATTTGATCGCCATCGCGGCGCAGATCGAAGCCGTGATCTGAGGTGAGTTGGCCGTCGCCGTCAGGCACCAGTGTGCACTGGGCGGGGCGTATTTCTTTTACCAGTGCCATGAATCCGGGGTAATCTCCCACGTCTGGACGGTCGCTATTACGCGGGCCGGAAACTGGATTTCCCTCTATATTGAATTCGACGCTGAGCATGCTGGCCAGCTCAAAACAGTCCTGGGCGCGAATGTGGCGTTGGTCTGGACGCGGGTGCACGGTGATACCATCGGCGCCGGCGTCAATGCACATTTGCGCATGCTGCGGTACGCTGGGATTAGTGGTATCGCGTGAATTGCGGATCAGGGCAATTTTGTTGAGATTGACGCTGAGCGCGATCATAGGCTAACGCGCACGATCTCGACTATCATTATCGGTTGTTCTATTGGAACGTCGCTCATACCGCCAGCTTTACCCGTGGGAGCAGACGCGATGTAGTCCACGATGTCCATACCCAGAATAACTTCACCGAAAACGGCATAGCCTTCGCGCCCAGGGGCCCAGTCCAGCTGTAAATTGGAGCGCTGGTTAATAAAGAACTGTGCGGTGGCTGAATTGGGGTCGTTGGTGCGGGCCATTGCCAGAGTGCCCCGTATATTGTGCAGCTTGTTTGATGATTCGTTGACAATGGGGTCCAGGGTCTCCTTCTTTGTCAGGTCTGGCTGGAAACCACCGCCCTGTATCATGAAGTTCGGAATTACCCGGTGGAATATGGTGCCATTGTAAAAGCCGCTGTCTACATAGCTCAGGAAGTTGTCCACGGTCACCGGTGACTTGTCGCGAAACAAACGCACCGTAATATCACCATCGCTGGTTTTGATCATGACCTGGGGGTTAGGGAGGGTTGTTTCCCCGGCCGCCACAGTAAATGGGGTAGATGTCAGTAGTAGCACCAGACATAAATAAAAAGATCTCAACACAATATATTCCCCTTAGGCCCAACTGGAGCTTTTACGACGCTTGGGTATCAAGCGCGGTGCAACCAGTGCAATGATGACGCCGAGCAATACCGCCAGGGCGCCGTTAAGAAAGTCCTCGCTTTCCAGCTTGTCCTGCAAGCGCAGATTTTCCGCTTGCAACATTTCTACTTCAGAACGCAGGTTTTCTGATTCCTCGACTAATCTACGATTGTCCGCATCCATTTGTACGGCGTTGCCGGATATCTGTTTGAGCTGGGTAAGCTGTTCGGAGACAGTGCCCAATTCAGAATCGTTGCTAGTGAGTTGGTTAAGCAGTTCAACGCGCTCTACATTGAGGGACTCAACCTCCATTGCCAGGGCCGTGCTTTTTTCTGTAGCTTGCGCTGCTTGTTTCACTGCGGCGTCTAACTGCAATTGCGCAGGAACTTCCTGCATCAGATACTGGCTGCGGATCCAGCCGCTGGTGCCACGATCAGTAGTAATCTCTGCCCATACGTCGTCATCGGAGCTGCGCGTCACTGTGAGGCGGGTGCCAGAGGGGATACCCCGATGTATGATGCGATAGTCATTACCGGCGCCGCTGCGCAAAGGAACGAACTGCTTGTCACTGACATAGCGGATATCCTGTGCCTGAACAATACCGGCAAATAGGGCGGACAACAGTAAAAGGGGTACGGCAGGTCGCAAAATATATTCCTTCCTTTGAGGTTGCTGAAAAAACGGGGCTAGTGTACCCCTGATGAGCTAGAAGTTTAAGCTTACGGTAATACCAGCTTGTAGGGCTTGACGATGACTTTACTGAAGACCCCGGCGTCCACATAAGGATCGGAGTCAGCCCAAGCGGTAGCGGCTTCCAGGCTGTCGAACTCGCCGATGATCAAACTGCCGGTAAAACCTGCTTCACCCGGATCTGGCGTATCCAGCGCCGGGTGTGGTCCTGCCGCCAGCAATCGGCCCTCATCCACCAATTGCTGGATGCGCGCCAGATGTGCCGGGCGGGCTCGCTGGCGCAGTGCCAGGCTGTTTTCAATATCTTCGCAGAGGATGGCGTAGTACATCGGGTGTATCCTATTTTTCGACTATTTACTCGGTAGCTTGCTCGTCTTTCATATGGGGGCTGATCAGCAGGGCTGTTAAAATGGTTAGTACCAGGGTGAAACCAATGGCGGAATACAATTTGTAGCTGACCCAGGTATCTTCACTGAACCCATAGGCGACCACCAGGTTGAGGCCGCCAACAATGGCAAAATTACTCACCCACAGCAGATTGAGTCTGGTCCAGACGCGCTTGGGCAAATGAATCTGGCCGCCCAGGGTGCGCTCCATCAGATTTTTCTCGCCGATAAACTGCGAGATGCCAAACGCGATGGCCAGAACCCAATTGAAGATAGTCGGTTTCCACTGAATAAACATCTGGTTGCGAAATATCAAAGTGGCGCCGCCAAATATCATCACAGCCAGTAGCAGCCACATCAGGCGCTTTTCTAATTCCCGCGTCAATGCGTAGGTTACGATAACCTGCAGCACCGTGGCCGCCATCAGTACCGCAGTGGCGGAAAACATGCCATCAAAGGTGTATTGCCAGTCCCCCAGCACGATGCTTTCGCCCTTCAGCTGGTAGCTAATGAAGAACAGGGCGATAGGAACAAATTCCAGTAATTGCTTCATGGATTATGTTGTGCTCCGACTGGTACCATGGGTGATTCCTACTATTA
This sequence comes from Halioglobus sp., assembly GCA_036961445.1. GTDB lineage: Bacteria > Pseudomonadota > Gammaproteobacteria > Pseudomonadales > Halieaceae > JBALVO01. Next base: position 32,149 of record JBALVO010000025.1, on the reverse strand, counting down.
AGGCCGTCTGACTGAATCTGTCTGACGGGAGCGCTCAGTGTAAAGATTGTGCTAATCGACTTCCATACCCACACTACAGCTTCTGATGGTGCCCTCAGTCCCAGTGAGATGATTGATCGGGCGCTGGTCAGGGAAATCAGTCTGCTGGCTATAACTGACCACGATACGGTGGCCGGATATCAGGCGGCGGCGGAGTATTATACGCAAAAACCGGGCAAGATGCGGCTTATACAGGGCATTGAGTTTTCCTGTCGCTGGTCGGCCACCACGGTACATATTCTTGGCCTGGGTGTTGATAGTGAGCATCCGGCGATGTGTGAGGGTCTGGCAGTGCTGAACAAGGCCCGCTCAGCGCGCGGTGAAAAGATAGCCAGCCGGATGGAGGACCTTGGATTCAAGGGGGCGTTGGCAGGTGCGCGCGCGGTCGCCGGCGAAAGTCAACTCGGCCGTCCCCACTTTGCCTCCTGGATGGTAACGCAAGGGCATGTTGCGGATCACCATCAGGCTTTTGACAAGTACCTGGGGCAGGGCAAGAGGGGCGATGTAAAAGCGTTCTGGCCTGAATTGGCTGACGTTACAGGTTGGATAGAAGCCTCCGGCGGGGCAGCCATTATCGCGCACCCGCTGGCCTATCGTTTCACCCGCATGAAGCTGCGCCGTCTGGTGATAGATTTCATAGCGGCTGGAGGTAGTGGTATCGAAGTCCTTAGCGGCCGCCAGACCGCCGATCAGACGGCCCAACTCGTACGTATTGGCAAGGAGTTCGAGCTGGAGGCCTCAGTGGGCAGTGATTTTCATCGGGATGGACCCTACAGCCCTCAACTCGGTGTAGAATTGCCCCAATTTGACGGCTTGCGCGGCGTCTGGGAAAGATGGGCGCAGTCGCACAGTACCGCTAAACCATAATAGGCCTTGAGAGTAAGCGCACGTGAGTCAGTTTTTTCAAATTCACCCCGAAAATCCCCAGGCACGGCTGATTAGCCAGGCGGTGGATATTATTCGCGAGGGAGGTGTGGTGGTGTACCCTACCGATTCGGCCTATGCCCTGGGCTGTCAAATCGGAGACAAGGCTGCCCTGGATCGTATTCGCCGTATTCGCAAACTTGATGACAAACACAACTTCACCCTGGTATGCAGTGATTTGTCAGAGATAGCCACCTATGCCAAGGTGGACAACACTGCCTATCGCCTGCTGCGTCATTGTACTCCTGGCCCCTACACTTTTATCTTGCGCGCCACTTCGGAGGTGCCGCGGCGTCTGATGCACCCAAAACGTAAGACGGTGGGTTTGCGAGTCCCGGATAATCGCATAGCCGCGGCGCTGCTACAGGATTTGGGCGAGCCGCTAATGAGCGTGACCCTGATCATGCCCGACGATGACCTTCCCCTGATCGACCCCTATGATATCCGTGCCACGCTGGAGCGCGATGTCGACCTGGTAATCGATGGCGGGTATTGCGGAATGGAACCCACTACCGTGGTAGACCTGGCCGATGAAACACCCCTGGTATTGCGCGTTGGTAAGGGAGATATCGCGCCTTTTGACGATTAGTCAGGTATACTGCAGCACATAGAAAAGCAGGTAAGCCCGTGTCAGTTAACGAATCCAATACCGAAGTTTCCACCGGCGCAACAGCAGGCAACGGAGACAGCGCTGCAGGGCAGACAGAACCCTCCTCCGCCGACGCCCGGGTATCCCCGACAGGGTCTTTCGTTCATCCTCAGCAGGGCGAGATGCCCTTTGCTGTCGTTATGGGCCAGGCCGTAACGGAACTACCCAAGGATTTGTACATTCCGCCTCAGGCCCTGGAAGTCTTTCTCGAAGCTTTTGAGGGGCCATTGGATCTGCTGCTGTACCTGATCAAGCGCCAGAATCTGGATATTCTGGAAATCGACGTTTCCAAAATCACCGAGCAGTATATGCATTACGTCGATTTGATGGACGCTATGCAGTTTGAATTGGCCGGTGAATACCTGTTGATGGCTGCCATGTTAGCGGAAATAAAGTCACGCATGTTACTGCCGCGCTCGACTGAGATAGAAGATGATGAGGAAGATCCCCGGGCGCAATTGATTCGCCGCCTGCAGGAGTACGAACGCTTCAAAAAAGTAGCGGAAGATATCGAGGAAATGCCCCGTGTTGAGCGCGACACCTGGGTCGGCAGTGCCAATCCCCCGGATATCAATCGCGCTCGCACAGATCCGGACGTGGATATGCGCGAGCTGCTGTTAGCGCTGGGTGAAGTATTGCGCCGGGCGGATATGTTCGAGAGCCACCATATCCAGCGTGAGGCCCTGTCCACCCGTGAGCGCATGTCTGAAGTGCTGGACCGGTTGTCTGGGCAACAGTTTGTGCCCTTCGTCTCGCTGTTTACCTCCGAAGAAGGGCGCCTGGGAGTGGTCGTTACCTTCCTGGCAATTATGGAACTCATTAAAGAATCCCTGGTGGAGATCGTACAGAGCGAAAGCTTCGGTCCCATCCACGTCAAGGCAAGGTCGGAGTAAAATGTCAGAAACCGGGTTGGTACAGATCATTGAGGGCGCTTTGCTCTCAGCGGGCAAGCCGCTCACGGTGGCACAGTTGGCGGAGTTGTTCGAGGAACATGAGCGTCCGGAAAATACCGCTATCCGCGAAGCACTCAAGGCAGTTGCCGAGCGTTGTGAAGGTCGTGGTTTTGAACTGCAGGAAGTAGCCAGTGGCTTTCGCTTTCAGGTGCGTCAGTCGTTGAGTACCTGGGTGGCTCGCCTATGGCAGGAACGCCCACAGAAGTACTCCCGCGCGCTGTTGGAGACCTTGGCGCTTATCGCTTACCGGCAGCCTATTACCCGCGGCGAGATCGAGGAAATCCGCGGTGTGGCGGTCAGCTCTAATATCGTCAAGACACTTCATGAGCGTGAATGGATTCGTGTGGTCGGGCATCGGGACGTGCCAGGTCGGCCCGCCATGTATGCCACTACGCGCCAGTTTTTGGATTATTTCAGCCTTAAAAGCCTGGATCAGTTGCCGGCGCTGGCGGAAATCCGCGACCTCGAGACACTTAACGCCGAACTGGGTTTTACTGAGCCCTTGTCGGCGACCAAAACCGATACCGTTGACGGTAATGAAGCCGGGCCTGGATTAAGTGTTGTTGGTGGTACCGAGCACACGCCTTTGCTGGCGGAAGTGATGATTGAACCCGTCACCCTGTCACAGGCCACCGACGATCTTGAATCCCGTGCAGGCGAGTCCTTCGCGACCGACGTGGCGCAAGCAAACCCGGAAGCCGACGCGCTCTCCGCCGCGCAAATTTTGCCAGATGATGTGACACCAACTACAGATGTCGAGGCTGATGAAAGGCCGTCCGTTATTGAACCGTCCAGCCCCGAATCCCAGGCCTGACAGGAAGCTGATATGGCCAAGAGACCCAGACCCCAGAGCGGCTCCACACCCGAGGAAGCGGCTAAACCGGTTACCAAAGATGGCGAGAAACTACAGAAAGTATTGGCGCGCACCGGCCTTGGATCTCGCCGTGAGATGGAGCGTTGGATAGAGCAAGGGCGGGTAGCTGTAGACGGTAAAGCAGCCAAGCTGGGCGATCGGGTAGATGACCGGGCCAACCTCGCGGTGGATGGCAAGGCTTTGGAGCGCATGCCCGCCCAGCAGGCTCGTTGTATTTTGTACCATAAGCCTACTGGAGAGGTCTGTACCCGCGACGATCCACAGGGGCGGCGTACCGTGTTCCAGCGTTTACCCAAACTGAAGTCCGGTCGCTGGATATCTATCGGGCGCCTGGATTTTAATACCTCTGGTCTGCTGTTATTCACTACTGATGGCGATCTGGCCAATGCCCTGATGCATCCCTCTTCCAATATTGAGCGGGAATATTCGGTGCGGGTGATGGGCAACGTGCAGGAAGATATGCTGCAGCGTATGACCGAGGGCGTTATGCTCGAAGATGGCATGGCGCGTTTTGCCGACATTCAGGATGGCGGTGGTGACGGTATTAATCACTGGTACTATGTGGTGCTTATGGAGGGTCGTAATCGCGAGGTGCGACGCCTGTGGGAATCGCAGGGCCTGACCGTTTCGCGGCTCAAACGGGTGCGCTATGGCGAGGTCTTTATTCCCTCCAAGGTCAAGCAGGGACAGTGGATAGAGCTGGAACTGAAAGATATCAAGAGTTTGTATCGAATGGGCGGACTTGCTATCAAGGATATGCGCCGTGGTACTGTCAAGGAGCGCGACATCATGGAGCGACAGTTCGGTAAACGCCAGGGTCGTGGCGTGGCCAAAAAGAAGGGCAGACCCGTACCTAGCGGGCGTTGAATGCCTTGCCGGTAATACCGGCACTATCCTCACCCATCAAGTAAAGATAAGTCGGCATGATGTCCTGTGGGGCCGGGTTGTCGGTGGGCGTTTCTGCCGGGTATGCGGTTCTGCGCATGCTGGTATTGGTCGCGCCGGGATTGAGGCTGTTAACGCGTATTTTTGAGGTATTTTCCAGTTCGCTGGCCAGTACCTGCATAAATCCTTCGGTGGCGAATTTGGACACCGCGTAGGCACCCCAGAATGCCCTGCCGGTGCGACCCACGCCCGATGAAGTAAACACAATAGAAGCAGCTGGCGCGGCCTGTAACTGCGGCAGCAGATAACGGGTTAACAGGAATTGGGCGTTAACATTCACCTGCATAACTTCCTGCCAACTTTGGTAGCCGGCACTTTCTATGGACCGGCGATCACCTAAAATACTGGCATTGTGCAGAATGCCGTCCAGCTGTGGGAACGCCCCGCTCAAACTGCTGGCAAGGTTCTGGTAACTTTCTTCGGTCGCGGTGGCCAGGTCCATTTCGACAATCGCTGGCTGTGGCCCCCCGGCACTTTCTATTTCATCATAGACGGCGTCCAGCTTGCTGCCCGTGCGTCCCAGCAAGATAACCGTTGCGCCGTGCAGCGCGTAGCATAAAGCGGCAGACCGGCCTATGCCGTCTCCGGCACCGGTGACCAGTATGGTCTTGCCGGTGAGCAAATCAGCGCGTGGCTGGTAGCGCTGCGGAATCGTTAGTATTTCCATGTTGTGTTCTCTGGTCTGGTTACTGATTGAGAATCAGACTGAGCAACTCAGTGCTGTGTTCGGCATGGGCGTCAGCGCCCCAATGACGCGGATCATCATCGGCTTCTATGTAGCCGTATGCCGCCGCGATGGTGTACATGCCGGCGCGTCGCCCTGCCTCTATGTCACGCTGGTGATCGCCTACATAGATGGCTTCATGTGCCGAGCAACCCAGTTCGCTGCAATTGCGGTGTAGCGATTCAGGATGGGGCTTGCGCTGGCTAACATCGTCAGGGCACACCACACTGCCTGGCGGTGGCTGGATATTCAGTTTTTGTAACAGCGGTTCGGTGTAGGCACGTGGTTTGTTGGTGGCGATGCCCCAGGCAATACCCCTTTGCTGTAGTGCGCTCAGTAGTGCGTCAATACCGGGGTAGGTGTTGGCGAGGCTGCCCAGGACCTCACTGTAAAGTTCCAGCAGGCGCAATCGTTTGCTCTCAAATTCAGGTGCGTCCTCAGCTATTCCCAATCCCAGGGTGACCAGTGCCCGGGCACCGTTGGAGACCGAGGCGCGAATACGCTGTGGATCCATGGCCGCGTGACCGTGCTCCGCCCGCAGCGTTTGCACCACCGGCACGAACTCATCCGCGGTATCTACCAAGGTGCCGTCCAGGTCGAAGATAACCGCCTTCAGGTGTTGTGGCCGCGTTATGGAGCTGGAGTCAGTCATGCCGGTTTTACCGCCCTTACCATGTAGTTCACACTTACATCCTTGGGATTGAGGCGGTAGTGCTTGGTTAGCGGGTTGTAGGTGAGGCCGGTCATATCATCCATTACCAGTCCAGCCGCACGAATCCATCCGGCTAACTCTGAAGGTTTGATAAACTTGGCGTATTCGTGCGTGCCCGCCGGTAGTAATTGCAATAGGTGTTCTGCGCCTACAATTGCAAAAACATAGGCCTTGGGATTGCGATTGATCGTGGAAAAATACAGAGAGGCTCCAGGTTGTGCCAGGGTGGCACAGGCGGCGATCACCGAAGCCGGATCCGGTACGTGCTCGAGCATTTCCAGGCAACACACAATGTCAAAGTTGCCGGCTTCGCGCTCAGCCAGTTGTTCTGCGGTGCAGTGCAGGTAATCAACTTCCATGCCGGACTCCAGCTGGTGCAGCTTCGCCACGGCCAGTGGTGCTTCTCCCATGTCTATGCCGGTAACGTTGGCACCGCGCTGGGCCATGGAGTCGGCCAGGATACCGCCGCCACAGCCTACATCCAGCAGTCGTTTGCCGGCGACCGGTGAATGTCGGTCGATGTAATTTGCGCGCAGGGGGTTTATCTCGTGCAGTGGTTTGAATTCACTGTTGCGATCCCACCAGCGCGAAGCAAGGGCCTCAAATTTGGCGATTTCCTGGGGGTCTACATTTATTTCGCTGGCCATGCTCGCTAGTTTCCGTTGCTGATTTTCTGTTGCCAGGCGTGCGTTCGTGTCGCCAGCGCGGGTAGGTCTATATGTGTGAGTTGCCGCTGCGTCATCACCTTCTGCCCGGCGATCCAGCTATGGCTTACCTGGCTGCCGTTGCACGCGTATACCAGTTGCGACAGTGGGTTATACAGGGGTTGGGTCTCCGGTCCGCTGAGGTCCACGGCGATCAGGTCGGCCTGTTTGCCCACCTCAAGACTGCCAATACTGTCTTCCAGTCCCATGGCCCTGGCACCGTTGATAGTTGCCATGGCAAGCGCCTCGGCGGCCGGCAGTGCGCTGGCATCTTGCGCTTGCAGCTTGGCCAGTAAGGCCGCTGCCTGCATTTCGCCGAACAGGTTGAGGTCGTTGTTGCTGGCAGCACTGTCCGTGCCCAGAGCGACATTGATGCCTTTGCTCAATAACCTGGTTACCGGGCAGGCACCAGAGGCCAGCTTCATGTTTGACTGGGGGCAGTGCACGACGTGGGCGCCGGTGGCTGCCAGCAGCGCCATATCCTGCTCTCCGAGGTCGGTCATGTGTACGCACTGGGTTTTGGGTCCGAGCAGGCCCAGGCGCTGCAAGGTGTCCAGTGGTCGTTCGCCGGTTTGTTCCACAGCTTGCAGTACTTCGCCGGCGGTTTCGTGCAGGTGGATATGAATAGCGATATCCAGCTCCGCCGCCAGCGTGGCGACCTTGACCAGGTTGGCTTCCGATACGGTGTATGGCGCGTGGGGACCAAATCCCACAGAAATCAGCTTGCTGTGTTTAACATTGTCACGCAGAGCCAGGCCTTTGCTGATGTACTCGTCTGCATCCCGGGCCCAGGCGGTAGGGAAGTCAAACACAGGAAAGGTAATCTGGCAGCGCATACCCGCGCGTTCTGCGGCCGCGGCGCAGGCATCCGGAAAGAAGTACATATCACTGAAAGTTGTGGTGCCGGAACGAAGCATTTCCGCGACAGCCAGTTCAGTGCCATCGCGCACGAATTCCGCACTGACATGTGCTTCCTCGGCGGGCCAGATATGTTGTTCCAGCCAGGGCATTAGTGGTTGATCGTCGGCGTATCCGCGTAGCAGGCTCATGCCCGCGTGGCCGTGACAGTTAATCAGTCCTGGAAGGAGCGCCTGTCCGGGCAGTTCCAGTACCTCGCCGGCATCGATAAGTAGCGCTTCGTGTCGCGGCAGCAGGGCGGTGATGCGGTCCCCGGTAAGGGCAATACTGTAGTTTTCCAGCACTGCCGCGTGAGGTATTACCGGGACGATCCAGTCTGCATGCAGCAAGGTGTCTGCGGTTGTTGGTTGCGAGCTCATGGTGATGTGATTCCTGTTCCCCGAGGCTTTGGCATTTGGTCAAAAAACCACCAGCGGACGGCAGTTTTGCTGTAATTCGCAAGTCCGCGCAGGAGTATAACCGTAAATGCGTGGAAGCTGCCCAAATTGCAGCGAAATTCTGCAAAAACATGGCGAGAAAGGGTCATCTTCGCGTATAATCTGCGGCTTGTTTTCAGGGGCAGGCAATACTGTCTGTTCGGTGTTGCAGGGTCTTTTTAGCGGCCTTTCCAAAGTCGTAATCCCCTTCGCAGGTAGTCAAGGAAATCGTTGTACATGGGTGAAATAGCCAAAGAAATCCTTCCCGTCAATATCGAAGACGAGATGAAGCAGTCTTACCTTGATTATGCGATGAGTGTAATCGTAGGCCGGGCATTGCCAGATGTGCGCGACGGCCTGAAGCCAGTGCACCGGCGCATACTGTTTGCGATGAACGAACTCAATAATGACTGGAACAAAGCCTACAAAAAATCGGCGCGTGTGGTGGGCGATGTCATTGGTAAATATCATCCCCATGGCGATTCTGCGGTGTATGAAGCGATCGTGCGGATGGCGCAGCCATTTTCACTGCGTTATATGTTGGTGGATGGCCAGGGAAACTTCGGCTCGGTTGATGGCGACTCCGCTGCTGCTATGCGTTATACAGAGATTCGCATGCGCAAGATCGCGCACTCTATTCTGGCCGATCTGGACAAGGAAACGGTAGATTTCGTCGATAACTACGACGGTACCGAGCGTATTCCGGCGGTGATGCCTACACGTGTCCCGAACCTGCTGATTAATGGCTCTTCGGGTATTGCTGTGGGCATGGCCACCAACATTCCCCCGCACAATATCAACGAGATTATCAGCGGCTGTCTGGCCCTGATCAGTGATCCGGAGCTGACCGTCGATGATTTGATGGAGCATATTCCGGGCCCGGACTTCCCTACCGGCGCTATTATCAATGGTCGCGCGGGCATTATTCAGGCATATCGTACCGGGCGTGGTCGCATCTATGTGCGTGCACGTGCCGAGGTTATTCATGATGACAAGCGTGGCAAGGATATTATCCTTATTCACGAGCTGCCTTATCAGTTAAACAAGGCGCGGCTGATCGAGCGCATTGCGGAGCTGGTCAAAGAGAAGAAGATTGAAGGCATCACCGAATTGCGCGATGAGTCGGATAAGGATGGGATGCGCGTTGTTATCGAGTTGCGCCGCGGTGAAATCGGCGATGTGGTATTGAACAACCTCTATGCCCAGACCGGATTACAGTCTGTATTTGGCATCAACATGGTAGCCCTGGTCGACGGCCAGCCCAAGATTCTGAATTTGAAGGAAATCCTGGAAGCGTTTATTCGCCATCGTCGCGAAGTCGTTACCCGCCGCACGGTCTACTTGTTGCGCAAGGCCCGTGAGCGCGGCCATATACTGGAAGGCCTGGCTATCGCGCTGACCAATATTGACCCGGTTATCGCGCTGATCAAGGCGTCTCCGAGTTCCTCTGAGGCCAGGGAGAAATTACTGGCTCAGGCCTGGGAACCTGGTGATGTCACCGGAATGCTGGAGCGAGCGGGTGAGGATGCCTGCCGTCCGGATGAGCTTGATCCGCACTACGGCTTGCGTGATGGCCTGTATTATTTGTCGCCAGTGCAGGCTCAGGCCATTCTGGATTTACGTCTGCATCGATTGACAGGTCTGGAACATGAAAAACTGCTAAACGAGTATCAGGAAAGACTGCGCGAAATCGCTGATTTTCTCGATATCCTGGGAGATTCGGAGCGCCTCAAGCTGGTCATTCGCGAGGAATTGGAAGAAATTCTGCTGGAGTATGGCGACGAGCGTCGCACCGAAATAACCGCCTCGCAACATGACCTGACAGTAGAAGACCTGATCACAGAAGAAGACCGTGTAGTGACCATCTCCCATGGTGGCTACGCCAAGACCCAGCCCCTGTCGGACTACCAGTCGCAGCGCCGCGGTGGTATGGGTAAATCCGCTACTGCGGTGAAAGACGAGGATTTCGTCGAGCATTTGTTAATTGCCAGCACCCACGCCACTATTTTGTGTTTCTCCAACCTGGGCAAGGTGTATTGGCTTAAGGTTTACCAGATTCCACTGGCCGGGAGAAACTCCCGTGGCCGGCCAATGGTGAACCTGTTGCCACTGGAAGAGGGTGAACGAGTAACATCGATACTGCCGATTGTAGAGTACACCGAAGGGCATTACATTTTCATGGCTACTTCCAGTGGTACGGTGAAGAAAACTGCCCTGACCAACTTCTCGCGCCAGCGCAGTGTCGGTTTGCGCGCTCTTGAGTTGGACGAAGGCGACGTGTTGGTGGGTACAGCCGTCACTGACGGTGACTGTGATGTGATGTTGTTCAGCAGTGAAGGCAAGGCGGTGCGTTTCAAAGAGGGAGATGTGCGTGCCATGGGGAGAACTGCTCGCGGTGTGCGTGGTATTCGCCTGGGTGAAGGCCACAGTATGATCTCGTTAATTATCCCGCAGACAGATGGCAAGGTGCTGACTGTGAGTGAGAATGGCTATGGCAAGCGCACCATCATAGAAGACTTCCCCACCAAGGGTCGCGGTAACAAGGGTGTGATAGCCATGTCCACCAGCGACCGCAACGGCAAGCTGGTTGGCGCCGTGCAGGTGTTTGATGGCGACGAACTGATGTTAATCTCCAATCAGGGCACCATGGTCAGAACCCGCACCGATGAAGTGTCGATACTGGGTCGCAACACCCAGGGTGTGCGTGTCATTCGTACCAAGGAAGGTGAGAGCCTGGTGGGTGTCGAGCGCATTGACGAACCGGCCCCAGAAGTGGAGTTTGAAGACGAAACAGAAAACGGTAGCACCGAGTAGGCGTTTACTGTTTTCCCGTATCCCAAGGAAGCGAACAAAATGACCCGTTGTTACAATTTTTGTGCCGGGCCGGCAGCGTTGCCGGAGCCGGTTCTTGAAATTGCCCGTGATGAAATGCTGGACTGGCATGGCAGGGGTTTGTCCCTGATGGAAATGAGTCACCGCAGCCCTGAGGTGATGGGTGTAGCAGAGCGCGCGGAGCAAACCTTGCGCGATCTGTTGGGCATTTCCAGCGATTATGCTGTCTTGTTTTTACAAGGCGGTGCCAGTACACAGTTTTCCGCGGTACCGCTGAATTTGCTGGGCGATAAGCGCAACGCTGATTATGTCAACACAGGGCAGTGGTCCAAGAAAGCGATAGCAGAGGCGAAGCGTTACTGTGACGTTAATGTGGTGGCTTCCTCTGAAGACACCAATTTTTTCACCATTCCACCTCAGGAAAGCTGGCAGTTAGGAGGTGATGCGGCATACCTGCACTACACGCCCAATGAAACCATCGGCGGCGTAGAGTATTTCTGGACGCCCCAGGGTGTTGATGTGCCATTGGTAGCTGATATGTCTTCCACTATTTTGTCGCGCAGGATCGCTGTGGATGACTTTGGGATGATTTATGCCGGTGCGCAGAAAAATATTGGCCCTGCCGGGCTGACCCTGGCGATTGTGCGTCGCGACCTGTTGGGTCGCGCTGATGATAAGTGCCCGGCAATGCTTAACTGGAAGGTCGCTGCGGATAACGACTCCATGTATAACACCCCGCCCACCTATGCTCTGTATCTGTCCGGTCTGGTCTTTGACTGGCTGCAGCAAGGTGGTGGCCTGGAGGCGATAGAGCTGATCAATCGGCGCAAGGCGCAGAAGTTGTACGCCGCCATCGATGACAGCAGCTTTTACGCTAACCCGGTAGAGTTGGTCAGTCGTTCCTTGATGAATGTGCCGTTTACCCTGGCAGATGCGAGCCTGGACAAACAGTTTCTGCAGGAGTCCGAGGCAGCGGGATTGTTAAATCTCAAGGGGCATCGCTCGGTGGGGGGAATGCGTGCCAGTCTATACAATGCGGTTAGCGAAGCGGCGGTTGATGCCCTGATCGCTTTCATGCAGGACTTCGAACAACGCAACGGTTAATAGCGCTTATGGCAGACACTAGGGATCTCGACCAGGTCAGAGCTGATATCGATGCTATTGACCGGGAAATCCAGGCGCTGATAAGTCGCCGGGCGCAGTGCGCACAGCGCGTAGCCGATATCAAGCTGGCGGAAGTTCTGGCGGCACAGGAGCGCGGCGAACCGGCTGAAGAGGTGGTTTATTATCGCCCGGAGCGCGAGGCGCAGGTTCTGGAAGGCATCATTGACCGCAACCCGGGGCCGCTGGCCGGAGAGACCGTCGCGCACATATTTCGCGAAATCATGTCGGCGTGCCTGGCCTTGGAAAAGCCACTGCAAGTAGCCTATCTGGGGCCTGAAGGCACGTTTACCCAGGCTGCTTCTATCAAGCACTTTGGCCATGCCGCGCTTTGCGTATCCCAGCCCACCATCGACGCGGTATTTTCCCAAGTACAATCTGGTGAGTGTAATTACGGTGTGGTACCAGTAGAGAACTCTACCGAGGGAATGATTAGCCACACCCTGGATAATTTCATGGATTCGTCCCTGAAAATCTCCGGCGAAGTGGAATTACGCATAGGCCACCATTTATTGGTGGGCGCGCAGACCAGCGAGCACAGCGTCACGCGAATTTGTGCCCATCAGCAGGCGCTGGCGCAGTGCCGCAACTGGCTGGACAAACACTGGCCCAAAATTGAGCGCGAGGCAGTCAGCAGCAACGGCGAAGCAGCTCGTATGGCCGCCGAGATTCCTGGTGTGGCAGCGGTGGCCGGTGATATGGCGGCTGAGTTGTACCATTTGCAGAAGCTGGCCACGCATATCGAGGACTACGCCGATAATACTACCCGCTTTTTGATCATTGGGCGTGAAGAAGTGCCGCCCAGCGGTCGCGACAAAACCTCTATTATCGTCTCCAGTCGCAATAAGCCGGGCGCATTGTTCACCCTGTTGGAGCCCTTTCGGCGCGGCGGCATCAGCCTGACCCGCATTGATACACGGCCATCACGAACCGAGAAGTGGGCCTATGTGTTTTTTATCGAATTTGAGGGGCATCTGCAGGATCCCAATATAGCGGCCATTGTGACGGAGCTGGAAGAGCAGTCGATACTGCTGAAACCCCTGGGATCTTACCCTCAGGCAGTTTTGTAGGGCAGCTATGACCGATGCCATGAGCTACCCTGCAAACAATGTCGTAATCCTGGGGCTGGGCCTCATAGGGGGCTCCCTGGCCCGTGCATTACGTGCTAACGGGTTTAGCCAGCGTTTCATCGGCTATGGTCACAGGGAACCCTCTCTGCGCCGCGGCGTTGAATTGGGTGTTATTGACGACTTTACGCTGGATCTGGATGAGGCCATTGATCAGGCTGACATTATGGTGGTGTGCACACCTACCCTGGTGGCCGCACAGATGCTGGAACGTATTCTTCCAAAGCTGGTGGGTCGCGCTGGTGGCCCTATCATTACCGATGTGGCCAGTGTTAAGGGCAATTTATTGCGCGCGGCGCGCGGGGCCTGGGGGGGAGAAATGCCGCCGCAACTGGTGCTGGGACACCCTATAGCGGGCTCTGAGAACAGCGGTGTAGATGCCTCGAATGCGCAGTTATTTGTAGATCACCGGGTGATTCTGACGCCGGTTGAGGGTAATGATCCGGCGGCCGTAGCACTGATTCGTGCCATGTGGGCAAGCGCTGGTGCCGACGTCCTCGATATGACCGTGACAGAGCATGATGCAGTGCTGGCAGCCACCAGTCATTTGCCCCATGTGCTGGCCTACACCCTGGTTGATGCATTGACGCAAGCGGAGGCCAGTGATGATATTTTCCGTTTTGCGGCGGGCGGCTTTCGCGACTTTACCCGTATTGCATCCAGTGATCCTGTAATGTGGCGTGATATCGCTATTGCCAACAGGAGCGCCCTGCTGGATTCCATTGATAACTTCAGCGAGCACCTGGCCAATTTGCGCAGCGCGGTAGCACAGGAAAATGCACAGCAGTTGTTCGATACCTTTAATCGGGCCAAGCGGGCCCGCGATGAATTTGCTGTTTTACTGTCCCAACGCACTGAACAAGAACCCTGAGAGAAACGCTATGGAATTCAAGTTAATGCCAGGCGGCGCCATTGCCGGTGAGGCCAGGGTCCCGGGTGACAAGTCCATGTCCCACCGTTCCATTATGCTTGGCGCATTGGCTGATGGTGTAACACAGGTAAGCGGCTTTCTTGAGGGCGAGGATGCCCTGGCCACAGTGGCGGCATTTCGTGCCATGGGGGTTGCCATAGAGGGGCCGCAGGACGGTAAAGTGATTATTCATGGCGTTGGCCTGCATGGGCTAACCGCGCCCGGTGAAGCGCTTGACCTGGGAAATTCGGGTACCAGTATCCGCTTGCTGGCCGGACTCATGGCAGGTCAATCTTTTTCCAGCGAGCTGACCGGTGATGTGTCCCTGTGCGGCAGGCCTATGGGTCGCGTTATCGATCCATTGACTCTTATGGGCGCTGATATTCATGGGCAAGACGGTGGTAAGCCACCTTTGTACATTGCCGCCGGGAAAGGATTGCGCGGGGTACACTACGATTTACCAATGGCCAGCGCACAGGTCAAATCCTGCGTACTGCTCGCCGGGCTTTATGCCCGCGGTAGCACCAGCGTAACGGAGCCAGCCCCCACGCGTGATCACACCGAGCGCATGCTGCGTGGATTTGGTTATGAGGTGAGGGTGAGCGATGGTGTCATCTCACTGGACGGTGGCGGTAGCCTGCAAGCAACCGACATTGACGTACCCGCGGACATATCTTCGGCTGCGTTTTTTCTGGTGGCGGCGAGCATTGCGCCGGATTCAGATCTGCTGCTTACCCATGTCGGTGTTAACCCTACGCGGATTGGCGTGCTTAATATTCTCAGGCTGATGGGGGCCGATATTACGCTAAAGAACGAGCGCGAAGTTGGCGGCGAGCCGGTGGCAGATATCCGCGTTCGCTATGCGCCTCTCAAGGGTATAGAGATACCGCGGGACCAGGTGCCGTTGGCTATCGATGAGTTTCCCGCGCTATTTATCGCAGCGGCTTGCGCCGAGGGCCGCACTATATTGCGTGGCGCCCAGGAGTTGCGGGTTAAAGAGAGTGATCGTATCGCCGCTATGGCGGAGGGCCTGACAACTATGGGTGTACATAATGAGGTGCTCGATGACGGCATTATTATCGAGGGAGGCACTCTCGGTGGGGGTGTGATTCACACCTATCACGATCACCGTATTGCCATGTCATTCGCCATTGCCGCCCTGCGCGCCGAGCGAGAGATATCGGTGCTTGATTGCGATCATGTGGCGACCTCTTTTCCCGGTTTTGACACCCTGGCCCGGGGACTGGGCCTACAGATCTCCACCCTGGCTGATTGAACGGTGTCCAGCGTGTCTGTTATCACCGTAGATGGCCCCTCTGGCGCTGGCAAGGGCACGATTAGTCACATGCTGGCGGACTCCCTGGGCTGGCACTTGTTGGACAGTGGGGCTCTTTACAGGGTCACTGGTCATGCCTGTCTGGTCGAAGGCGTCAGCTGGGACGATCACAGCGCCGTAGCCGAAATCGCCAGGCATTTAGCGGTGAGTTTCTCAGCCGCTGTTAGCGGTGAAATCCTGGTTGCTTATAAAGGTGTCGATGTGAGTCGCGCCATCCGCACAGAGGAGGGTGGGCGCGGAGCATCGACGGTGGCGGCCATTCCCGCTGTGCGCGACGCCTTGCTGCAACGGCAACGGGAGTTTCAGCAACTGCCCGGGCTGGTAGCTGATGGCCGCGATATGGGTACGGTGGTATTCCCTCATGCGCCCCTCAAGTTTTACCTCACGGCCAGTGCTGCTGAGCGTGCCGAGCGGCGCTATAACCAGTTGATTGCAAAGGGGGAAAGTGTTAGTCTGCCGCGCCTTCTTGAGGATATAGAGGAAAGAGACGCGCGTG
The DNA here is from genome assembly GCA_036961445.1 of Halioglobus sp. GTDB lineage: Bacteria > Pseudomonadota > Gammaproteobacteria > Pseudomonadales > Halieaceae > JBALVO01. The sequence continues at coordinate 16,429 of JBALVO010000025.1, read as the reverse complement.
ACAGTAGCCGTGAAGTCTCCCCTTTGGTCCCTGCAGAAGACGCCATCATCATTGATAGCACGGCGACACCCATCGCAGATGTGTTCGCGCTGGTCATGCAGGAAGTGATGAGAAAAGGTTTAGTAGGGCAGTCATAAGCTGCTATCTCCTTTTAATGGTAATAACTGCTGTCTTTCTTACTGAGTCCAGTCAGGGTATGAGAGACAGTTTATATTGGATGAACCCGAGTCGGCTGGAGACGCGGTAGAGACGGGCAACCGTCCTGATCATTACTTAACAGGTACTGTGCAATGAGCGAATCCTTCGCTGAACTATTTGAAGAGAGTCTGAAAACCGTTGATATGAAGCCAGGTGCAATTGTCACCGGCGTAATTATCGACATAGATAACGAGTGGGTTACCGTACATGCGGGCCTGAAGTCTGAAGGTGTTATCCCTCGTGCCCAATTTATCGATGCCAGCGGCGAATGCAATCTGTCTATCGGCGATGAAGTGCAGGTCGCACTGGAAACCGTGGAAGACGGCTTCGGCGAGACCAAGCTGTCTCGCGAGAAGGCCAAGCGTTCCGAGGCATGGAAAGAATTGGAAGCGGCTCACGAAGCCGACGAAATGGTCACTGGTATTATAAACGGCAAGGTCAAAGGTGGCTTTACAGTAGATATCAATACTATTCGCGCATTCCTCCCGGGCTCTCTGGTGGATGTGCGTCCGGTGCGCGAAACAACGCACCTGGAAGGTAAAGAACTGGAATTCAAGGTTATTAAGCTGGACCAGAAACGCAATAATGTGGTGGTTTCACGCCGTGCGGTAATGGAAGCGGCCAACAGCGTCGAGCGTGACCAACTGTTGGAATCCTTGCAAGAAGGTATGTCGGTTAAAGGTATTGTGAAGAACCTGACTGACTATGGTGCATTTGTTGACCTGGGTGGCGTAGACGGCCTGTTACACATTACTGATATGGCGTGGAAACGCATCAAGCATCCTTCCGAGATCGTGGAAGTTGGTCAGGAAATCGACGTCAAGATCCTCAAGTTTGATCGCGAGCGCAATCGCGTATCTCTGGGTCTGAAGCAACTGGGTGAAGATCCATGGGTCGAAATTACTGGACGTTACCCCGAGGGTGCCCGCATCAAGGCGCGTATCACCAACCTTACTGACTACGGCTGTTTCGCTGAGTTGGAAGAAGGAGTTGAAGGCCTGGTACACGTATCTGAAATGGACTGGACTAACAAGAACGTACACCCCTCCAAGATCGTCAACCTGGGCGATGAGCTGGAAGTGATGGTTCTGGAAATTGACGAAGAGCGTCGTCGTATCTCCCTGGGTATCAAGCAGTGCCAGCAAAACCCCTGGGACGCATTTGCTTCTCAGTACGCCAAAGGCGCCAAGATCTCCGGCAACATCAAGTCTATTACCGACTTTGGAATCTTCATCGGCCTGGAAGGCAACATCGATGGTCTGGTGCATTTGTCCGATATCAGCTGGAACGAAACTGGCGAAGAAGCAGTGCGCAACTACAAAAAAGGTGACGAGATCGAGACAGTTATCCTGTCTATCGATCCTGAGCGTGAGCGCATTTCCCTTGGTATCAAACAGTTGGAAGACGATGCATTCGGCAGCTATGTCGCTGAAAACGATCGCGGTGCGATCGTAACTGGCGAAGTTATTGAGGTCGATGCAAAGTCGGTAGTCATCAAGCTGGCGGAAGAAGTTGAGGGTGTGCTTAAAGCCTCTGACATCAGCCGTGAAAAGGTTGAAGATGCTCGCAGCCTGTTCAAGGTTGGCGATGCTGTTGAGGCCAAGATCATCTCTGTGGATCGCAAGAACCGCGGCCTGGCGCTGTCTATCAAGGCCAAGGACTTCGATGATGAGAAGGAAGCAGTTAAGTCCCTGAAAGAGACTGAGCTGGAGTCCGCTTCTCCCGGCACTATCGGCGACCTGATCAAGGCGCAGATGAACGAGAAGTAAACGACCGCAGTGAGCTTCGGCTCAACTTACTAAAGGGCTCGCTTCGGCGGGCCCTTTTTGTTTGTGCCATATTTTTGCTAGCGATTTTTGTGGCTACCCTCTTCGAAATCTACCCCATTTCTCCAGTTTTTCTATAAAAAATAACAACTTGCGAAATTTCACGGCGGAGTCCACAATATGCGATCAGTAATGACTACCCATAAAAAAACCTCTAACACAGGAGGCGATATGACTAAAAGCGAGTTGATTGAGACGATCGCAGCGAGGCAGAGTCAGTTATCCACCAAGGATGTAGAGCTGGCGGTGAAGACGGTGCTGGAGCATATGTCCCAGGCTCTGTCTACCGGTGAGCGAATAGAGATTCGTGGCTTTGGCAGTTTTTCGTTGCACTACCGCGAGCCACGGCGTGGCCGTAATCCCAAGACCGGTGATTCTGTTGAGCTCACCGGTAAATATGTGCCCCACTTCAAGCCGGGTAAGGAATTACGCGAGCGGGTGAATTTGGGGCTGCAAATGGGCCTATAGACTTGCCCTGTGAAATCCAAACGGTATGATCAAATGATCATGCCGTTTTTTTTAATCTCACTCCGGTGATCGGGACGACCTCATGAAGTTTCTGCGCAATATACTGACTGTTCTCCTAGTGCTTGCCACAATAGCTGTGGGCGTGTTGTTCGCATTACAGAACAAGATGCCAGTGCCATTGGATTTGTTGGTGTATACCTTCGAGCCGCAAAGCCTCGCTCTGTGGATTCTCGCTGCATTCGCCGTGGGCGGCATACTGGGCCTGCTGATTTCTTCTGCGATTTTGGTTCGCTTGCGCGCTTCGCTGGCGTCTACCAGGCGACAGTTGGCTAAAGCGAGAACTGAGGCAGACCTGCTGCGTAATGCAGAGTCGGTGGTAAACGCAAAATGAATACGCCGGTAATCGTCGCACTGGACTATGCTGCAGCGGAACCGGCCCTCAATTTGGCGGAACGTCTTGCGCCAGAGTTGTGTCGTCTGAAGGTAGGTAAGGAATTGTTCACCCGCTGTGGACCCCAGTTGGTCGAGAAACTGCAACTAATGGGATTCGAGGTTTTTCTCGACTTGAAATTCCACGATATACCCAATACCGTCGCAGGCGCGGTGCGAGCTGCCGCTGAGCTGGGTGTATGGATGGTGAATGTGCACGCCGGTGGTGGACGACGGATGATGGAGGCGGCGGGCGAGGCATTACAGGGTTTCTCTGATAAACCTCTGTTGATTGGAGTGACCGTGCTCACCAGTCTGTCGAGCGAGGACTTGCTGGAGTTGGGCTATACCGAAACCCCCCAGGAGCGGGTCATGCGCCTGGCGCAACTGGCTGCGCAAAGTGGTATGGACGGTGTGGTCTGCTCTGCGCTGGAAGCTAGCGCGTTGCGCCGGGCCAGAGGTAAGGATTTTTGCCTGGTGACGCCGGGTATTCGTTTGTCTGGTGACGCGGCGGGCGATCAGCGCCGTGTTGTATCGCCTGCGGACGCGGTGGCCAATGGCTCGGATTACCTGGTTATTGGTCGTTCTGTTACCGCGGCGGAAAACCCGCTGGCCGCATTGCAGCGTGTGCACAATGAACTGGGATCAGGGCTGTAACATCAGATGCGGTCGCTGCATCCGCAGCGGTCCAAATCACTGCTAGACTTTTCTTCGACACGGATGCCTGCACGGATGCAGCTAGTCTAAACGGAGAGACATCATGAACTATTTATACCTGATACAAATCTATGGCTGGGTCGCTTCTGCGATCGGGCGTACTTTTTCAAACTGGCAGTTTGGCGCAGCGGCTGCCCTGGTCGTCGCGCTGGCACTTGGTACAAGTTTGTTCACGGCAAGCAGCGGGGCGCTTGCGCAGGAGGCCGCGGCAACGCCCGCTGCAGTCACTGTTAATATTAACGCAGCTGACGCCACAGCGTTGGCCGCGGGCCTCAAGGGCGTGGGTCAGTCCCGTGCGATGGAAATCGTGCGTTATCGGGAGACTTATGGGCCGTTTGCCTCGGTCGAAGAACTGGCTGAGGTGAAGGGCATCGGCCGTTCTACATTGGAGAAAAACCGCTCGTTAATAACACTGGAATAAGGCGACGGCATCCGTATCATGAGGGGGCTTTGGCCCCCTTTTCTATGACAGTGACCAGATAAAGTGAAATGCTTCGTTAGTGGTGCAACCGGATTTATAGGGCGCCAGCTTTGCCAGCAACTGATTGCCCGGGGTGATTCCGTTATTGCGCTGAGCAAGTCCGGCGCGCCGTTGGTAGACGGTACTGCGACTCTGGCGCTGGACCTGACTGCGCACGAGCCCGCAGCGGAATTACTACAGGGTGTTGACGTAGTGTTTCATCTGGCGGGTATCGCCCATCGCCAGGCGCCCCAGGCCGACTATCAACGACTGAATTTCCAGGTGACATTGCACCTGGCCAGGCAGGCTGCCGCGGCCGGTGTGAAGTGCTTCGTATTCCTGAGCAGCGTCAAGGCTATGGGGGTCACCGACTCAGTTACTGTGCGCTCGGAAGATGATTGTGTCACTCCAGTCGACGACTATGGACGCTCCAAATGGCAGGCCGAATGTGCCTTGCGTGAGGAGTTTTCCGGTGCAGCCATGGCGGTGGTAATTCTACGGCCGGCGCTGGTATATGGCGCTAACGTGAAAGGCAATTTGCACCGACTCGCCACTGCGGTGCGACGGGGCCTTCCACGGCCGCCACCTGAGGGTGCCCGGTCCATGATCGCAGTGCAGGATCTGGCAGACCTGTTGTGCCAGATTGCCGTCCGGCCACCTGTGGGCGTGCATACCTGGATCGCTTGCGATGGCAGCGCTTACAGCACCCGCTTGATTTACGATTTGTTGCGCCAGGCCTATCACAAGCCCCCGGGGCGGGCCTGGCTGCCGCGCCGGGTATGGTGGCTAGCAGCGAGATTACTGGACCTGATGGCCCGTCAATCTGACGAGCCGACGTTTAAAAAGTTATTTGGCACTGAACTGTATAGTAATGCGGCGGTGCTGGCGGCCACCCATTGGCAGCCACAGTGTCGCTTGGACGATGTGATAAGCGGTATGCTCACCGACGCCCAGGTAAGCAGTCAATGATGGCGGTATGGATGAGTGCGGTGCTGTCTGCTGCTTTGTGCGGAGGCTACCTGGTGTTAGCCCGTCGCTGGCAAATTCTGGACCGGCCCAACGCGCGCAGCTCTCACCAGCGGCCCACGCCGCATGGCGGTGGCGCGCCCTTGCTGTTGGCGTTTAGCGTGGGATTGCTGTTGGCAGCATGGTGGCACGGGCCGTGGCACCATGCTTATGTCACCCTGGCTGTCGCCGCGATGTTCCTCATGTTGTTGGGCGTTATAGATGATCTGCGCGGTTTGTCCGTGCGGTTGCGCTTCGCAATTTACGGCGTTATCTGCCTGTTGGTGGCGGCGACTCTGTTAGCCCCTGTGCTGGGTCCTCTGTTCACCCAGGACGCCCTATACGGCAGCCTGTTGCTACTGGTGGTGGCCATCGCCATGTTGTGGTCGCTAAACCTGTACAATTTCATGGACGGTATCGACGGAATAGCCGCGACCCAGTGTATTGTGGCGTGCAGCAGTGCAGCGCTGCTGTCCTGGTTCGCGGGAGGCAATCTGAGCTATGCCTTATTTTGTCTGTTGCTGGCGGCGAGTCACCTGGGCTTCTTGTTCTGGAACTGGCCTGCGGCCCGATTGTTTATGGGTGATGCAGGCAGTATACCCACCGGCTTCTTGTTGGCCGGCCTGGCATTGCTGGGAGCTGTGCAAGGGCAGCTGAATCCGTTGTGCTGGGTGGTGTTGCTGGCAGCCTTTATAACGGATGCCAGCTGCACCTTGCTGTGGCGGATAGTCAGTGGCCAGCCTTTCACGCAGCCCCATCGTCTGCACGCATACCAGCGACTTAGCCGGTATTGGGGCTCACATCAAGCGGTGGATATGCTGTTGCTGGCACTTAACGCTCTGTGGTTATTTCCGCTGGCCTGGGCGGTGCAAAACTGGCCTAACTATGGAATATTATTGGTAATTTTGGCATACCTTCCACTGCTCTTCGGCATGGCGAAAACAGCTAAACTCGCGTAAAATTCCTCCTCTTGGCGCGTTCTAATACCAAATGAACGGCGCGCTCAACACGCCCGATTGTAGTGGGGAGAGACTTGCTGAATCGATCAAACAGTTTTGTGACGCGCTCTGTTTCCGGCTTAATCGGTGGGTTGCGAGGTCTTCTCGAAAAACTGATAGAGCTGCCACGCAATATAAAGCAGGCCTGTTTGTTGTTCCTGGATATGGTGTATGTCGCGCTGGCCATGTGGTCCGCGGTGGCACTGCGCTGGGGCCATTTGAATTTTCACCTGGGTACTACCGAGTACATTTGTGCGGTGGTCACCGTGTTGGCCAGTGCAGTGGTTTTCCTGCGACTCGGACTGTATCGCGCCGTTATTCGCTTTATGGGCCAACAGGCGATATGGGCGATTGTCACCGCGGTCAGCTATTCGACCTTGATACTTGGCGCTACGCTTTTTTTCGCCCAGGCTGAAGTGCCACGGTCGACGCCGTTTATTTATTGGGGATTGGCACTGCTGGGTATCGGTGGTACCCGGTTGACGGTGCGAGCCTACTATCAGGCAAAGCTGCGCTCCATGTCCGAGAACGTCATTATCTACGGGGCCGGTGAATCGGGCCGGGAATTGCTCACTGCCCTTTATCATGGCGAGCAGTATCACGCGGTAGTATTTGTCGATGATGACCCCAAACTGCAGCGCTCGGTTATCAATGGCTTGCAGGTGGCGCGCCCCGAAGATCTACCACAGCTTATTGCCCAACACGATATAACCCAGGTGTTACTGGCCATCCCCTCGGTATCTACGGAGCGGCGCAAAGAGGTCATCAATTCGCTGGTGGGCCTGCCTGTCTACGTGCGCACGGTCCCAAGAATCAAGGAGCTGGTGGCGGGCCAGGCTAGCATTAACCAGATCCAGGATATTGAACTGGACGATTTATTGGGTCGGGATCCGGTGCCGCCGCATCCAGAGCTGGTAGAGCGCTGTATCACTGGCAAAGTAGTCATGGTTACCGGCGCAGGTGGTTCGATTGGTTCAGAGTTGTGCCGCCAGATCATCGTTTCTGGCCCGGCGGAATTAGTGCTGCTGGATAATTCTGAATATGCACTGTATAGCCTTGAGCGCGAATTGCAGGAAGTTATCAAGAACCTGCAGCTCAAGGTAGAGCTGGTCGCCTTGCTTGGATCCGTGCAGGACAAGCGGCGTTTGGAAAGTATTTTTCGCACCTTTAATGTGAAGACTGTTTATCACGCGGCGGCCTACAAACATGTACCCCTGGTGGAATACAATATTGCCGAGGGCGTCGCTAACAATGTCTTTGGCACCTGGTATGCGGCAGAGGCGGCGCGCAAGGCGGGTGTGGAAACCTTCGTACTTGTTTCTACTGACAAGGCGGTACGTCCAACCAATATCATGGGGGCCTCCAAGCGCTTTGCTGAGATGGTGTTGCAGGGGATGGCCCAGAATCAGGGTCAAAACCAGAGCAGTGGTACCACGCATTTTTGTATGGTGCGTTTCGGCAATGTGTTGGGTTCTTCGGGCTCTGTGGTGCCCTTGTTTCGTGAACAAATAAAAAATGGTGGCCCGGTAACCGTTACCCACCCCGAAGTTTCCCGCTACTTTATGAGCATTCCAGAGGCTGCACAACTGGTATTGCAGGCAGGAGCAATGGGAACCGGTGGGGATGTTTTTGTGCTGGATATGGGCGAGCCACTGCGTATTGTGGAACTTGCTCGCCGCATGATTCGCCTCAGTGGCTATGAATTGAATCACGATACACATGTGGGGCAGCACATCAATATCAGCTTTGTCGGGCTGCGCCCCGGAGAGAAACTACACGAGGAACTGCTGCTGGGTACTAATGTGACCGGTACCGGACATCCGATGATCATGCGTGCTGAAGAAGAGTGTTTGTCTTTCGAGCAGATACATAAGTTGCTGAACGAACTTATTACTTATTGCGATACGCTTGATTGTGAGGGTATTAGTTCTGTATTAAATTCTGCGGTAAGTGGATTCAGCGGCCATCGAGTTCGCTACGACTATTTGTGGAAAAAGCAGGGAAAAATAGCGCCAGCGGAACCCGCTCTCGCTGCCGTGTCGAATATAAAAGAACTGTTTCGCGACAAATCCTGAGCTGTTTTATTTTGACGCTTGATTTATCAGTGTGGCGCATCATATCACTGTCTTCATAAGGGCGATTCATGACCAAATTTGACGTATTCAATGGTGATGCCGACGGCCTATGCGCGCTGACCCAGCTGTGTAATGCCCAGCCGCGTGAAGCGCAGTTGAATGCAGGCGTAAAGTGCGACATCAACGATCTTCCCATAGAGATGCCGCGGGAGTTTATTGACGCTTTCGCCGCGTACTACAGCTAGCGAGTTGCACATGGACTGGGATGACTTCAAGGTGTTGCTGGCGTTGAGTCGTAAAGGCTCGGCACGCGGCGCAGCCCAGGAACTGGGAGTGAGTAACTCCACGGTTACCCGGCGGCTCGATGATATGGAACACCATCTACATACTCGCCTGTTCGATCGCACTCCCGATGGGTACAAGCTTACTGGAGCCGGTGAGCAGGTGCTGCCCACCGCCGAGCATGTAGAGGAACTGGTGCTGGCGGCGGAGCGCAAAATTACCGGTGGCGACCAGGAGTTGGAAGGCAGAATTCGGTTAACATTTCCGCCGGCGAATCTCATGGGTTTTTTGGTACAGCGGATGGCAGAATTTGCCGAGCAATACCCGGGAATCGAACTGGAGCTGACATCAAGCCTGGATACGCTTGATCTAAGTCGTCGGGAAGCCGATATCGCTATCAGGGTAATGCCCGCGAATATAGCGCCGCCGGAAGACCTGATCGGGCGACACCTTGCCCGGATTACTGCATCGACCTACGTTCATCGTGATCTGTTGAATCCGGACAAGCCCGAAGATGTCTCTCATTTGCCCTGGATAGGCAAGAATCCGGAAGGGCAGAAAGAGGAATGGCTGGCCAGTACCGATTACCCGTTGCAGCCGGTGCGTCACGCTATTATGGATATCAGTCTATTGCCGGAAGCAGTGCGCTCTGGCATGGGTATGGCCTATATGCCCTGTTTTTCCTGCTACCGCGACCCTGACATCGTGCGCGTACCCGGAGCGACCATCGTACATCACGCGGATTTGTGGGTGCTGACTCACAAAGATCTGCGCCTGAGCGCAAGAATGCGAGTATTGCGCGAAATCATTGCGGAAGAATTTGCCAAGATCCGTTTTCAATTCGATACCAGGCCCTAGGAATCTGGATATCGACTGCGTTACCGAGGGTGTCCAAATTTGGGTGATTAGCGAGCATTTTTGGCCATTCCATTCAAGAATGGGCAGGTCTAGTATGGCTCCCGTAACCACACACGGAGCACATCAAGATGAAAACATTGGCAGCATTGACTTTGGGTCTGGCAGTTATCGGTGCGGTCTCACCAGTCATGGCGCGAGACGGTGACCAACAGCGACTGGCGCAGTGCCAATCTGAGTTACACAAGATTTATGGTGAGGACGCGTCGATAAGGCTGAAGTCCCTGTCACACAAGCGTGGCGGTACCTACATGCGTTTGAAGACCGTACCCGCCCAGGGAGAAAGCCTGGTATTGACCTGCCAGGTGGATAAAGAAGGAACGATCTACTTGCTCGATAGTGACGGAGTAGCGCTAGTCGTTCCCACCGATGACACCGCGGGTAAAGTCTCCCTGACCAATTGATGATTGCCGCTCCCAGAGCGGCTCCTTGTTATGGCAGTTTTAGTCATCTATATCGTCCACATCGTACTGTCCTGTGAGGCGACGCCGTATGTGCGACCAGGATAAACCTGTGGCCAGTATTAAGGACAGTAATAGCAGGGCCAGCCAGGTGAGAGCTCCAGTTTGGTCCAGGCTGAGCCAGCCCAGATCAATCAACAACCAGATCAAACAGCCAAACAGAGCGGCACCCAGCGTTATGCCAAGCCAGCCCAGCGATGCCATGGTAGCGCGCAGAAATACGATCCAGCCAATGAGTAGCGCTACACCGGTAAGCGCGGTTACCGGGCCGAACTCCGTGCCTTGCCCAAACGCCCAACTAATATAGGAAAATTCAGTGGGATTGTAGGTCCCAAAAACCAGCACTACGGCAAATAACCAGCGTGCCAGAAAACTTAATGTGTTGAACTCCTGGGCCATAGGTAGAGCGCTCCTGTTAGTCTTTTTAGGCGTTGCAATTAGCTGTAGTGGATATTACGCAGCGATCAAACCGTTTACGATGATCCTGATTTCGTCAGCAGACATATAGCGCGGCACTGGATAAAGCCTACCCGCTTCCGCGAGCGCTTCTTCGACTATCCCTGGCACGTCCTGTAGTTTGAGGTCTTTTGGTTGCAACGGCAGTTCCATTGCCTGGCGCATATCAACAGTAGCCTGAATGAACTGACCGGCCAGCAGGCTATTGCTGCCGCTGGGCTCGCCAATATTTACCAGGCGCGCAAGGTCAGCCAAACGCTGGTGCACGCAGTCACCATAGGCCGCCAGGACCTCAGGAAGAACCATGGCATTGGCGTTGCCATGCGGTGTGCCACAAACTCGCCCAAGTTGGTGCGCGATGCCGTGTACATAACCGACAGAAGTTTTGCCAAAGGCGGCTCCGGCATAGAAAGATGCTAAAGCCATGCCGTCTCGCGCCTCCATGTCATTGCCGTCGCGATAAGCCCGCACCAGATACTGAAAAATCAGGCGAATCGCCGCCTTGGCCTGAATTTCGGTGGCTTCACTGGAGGCTTTACTCAGGTAGGATTCCACTGCGTGGGTAAGAGCATCCATGCCAGTAGCTGCAGTTATTCCCGGTGGCATGCCTTTCATAATCTCGGCATCCAGCGCCACATACCCGGGAATCATCTTGCTATCAACCACTGGAATCTTTTTGTGTGATACCGGATCGGTGATAATCGCCGCGAGCGTAATTTCGGAGCCTGTGCCGGCCGTGGTCGGAATGGCAAACAGTGGTAAGCCGGGCTTTTTGCAGGTCTGTATCCCGTCAAATTTTTCCAAAGGCCCAGGATTGGTGTGCAACATTGCCATCATTTTGGCAGCGTCGAGTACAGAGCCGCCACCGACCGCGATTACTGCCTGGCAGCTTTCGGTTCGCAGTAGGGCCTCGCCTTCCTGTACCTGATTAAAAGCCGGGTCTGGCAGTACACCGTCATAGACCACAAACTCGACATTTGTTGCCGTCAATTTGGCTTTGATGCCATCAAGAATACCCGAATTACCCAAAAAATTATCGGTCACGATAATGACCCGATTGAAACCCAGTATGGATACCTGCTCACATAAAACCAGGGCTGAATTGGCACCTTTGTAGACGACAGGGGCATTGCGCGGCAACAGCCGCATCAGCCAGGTAACTACGAAGGCCATAAATTTGTAGTAGATAATTTTCACGATGATTTCTCCGACAATTTCGATCCCGCTGTGGCGGCTATGATAAACGCAGTTGAGGCCATTATGCCAGTCCGCTTTAGCGCCGGGGTTTGGCGTTTTCCCGAGTCCATTTCCTTACGCTTGCCAGTGGCTTGACTGTTCTCTTTTTAATCGCCCTGGCCACATTCTCGTTGATAAAGCGTGTCATGGCCGCTGTTATCTGGCGCGCTATGTCATTACCTTCGTTGGAGGTGGCCATGATCATCAGGTGTGGGTTGAGAGGATCCGGTGGTAGTTCTTCGCTTGCTCGTTGCAACAAGATGTAACGGGCGGGAATTTTCAGGTCTTGTTCTCGACTGACCCCTTCCTTCTTTTTTCTATGCGCTAGCAGGTAAGCATGTTCCTCTTTATGACGCTGGGCGGATACCAGGAAGTCATCCTGGTGAACAATACTCAGGAAGGGGATGTCATATTCCAGGATAATATCCAGCGCTTTGAGATGCCTGCGCTGGTATTCCACTGGATTGTGTAAGGCGGCATTGACCTCTTTAAACAGGCCGTAAAATGACGCGGTCTTCAGCAGGCGATTGCCGACCAGTCGCATTACGTAGGGGCTGTTTCGGTTCAGCATCCTCTGCTGTACCGTTTTGTTATTGAGCAAATAGCGCATTACAACATTAAAGCTGTTGACGATTGGCTGCGCTGTGCGATGGTCGAGAAAGTTATCCAGCTTCGTCAGGCTATCACTATCGGCAACAGCGGCGTCCTCTTTGACCTTTAACTCTCCATGGTCATGGGCGTAGGTCCTGGCAAAGCCGGAGTAGTCCAGCTTGGTATGATGACGATAGTGGGAGATAACACTGCGGATGTTTTCACCCGTATGAGGCCCGTCGGTAGGTGCCCAGGTGGCCAGGTGGATGATGCCACTGGCGCGCAGGGCGTCGACCAGTTTTTGATTGTCCCCTTTCAATTTTGTATAGGGCGTGATGGGTGCGTTGTAGTCACCGCTAATGGACAGCAACAAGTGGTCTGAGATCAGGCCGGCAATGGAGTGCCCGGCAATGGGCACCGGGCGGCCCTGGCGCCAGGTTTTGACAATAGCTTTGCGCAAGACGTTGGCATAGTGCGGAAATATGGCGTCATTGGGCAGTGTTTTGGCATGACTGCCGCGATGCAGCGCGGATACGGTCCATGCACTGGGCAACCGCACCAGGAAGCTGGTGAAGCTGAAAAGCCCCATAAAGCCGTGCAACAACAGAATGTGTATGCCATTGGGCTCTTCGCCATCACGGGTTTCCGCCTTGTTCTGCGTGCTGACGCCATTCTGGGAATACTCGAACATCGTCTCATCGAAATGCAGGGCTTGCTCATCGGCGAAGATATAAACTTTCTCGGCAATTTCGTAATTCTCGCGCAGCATACGCAATGGCGTTTCCATCACTGTCTGCTCAAAGTCAGCGGTCTCCTCCATCTCAAAGCGACCCAGGGCGCGCAATTTTAGGTTGCCTGCGACAATCAGGGAAACGCTTCTGGCATTGATGAATACACCGCGATTCAGCGCTACCCGCAGGGCATGCTTGCCTTGCTTGAGGACCACCACTGCGGGTTTTTTTATCGCCAGCTCCGGCGTGTATGGAGCGAAAGCGCCGAGGGTTCCGTCCTTTCCTATGCCGCTAATGATGTAGTCAAACTCCATAGCAGCGCCCAGTTTATTGCTGATTTTTCGCTGGTAGTGCTCGCTTTCTCTGTGGGCTAGTCGCAGGGCCAGAGAGAATTTGTCGGCATTGAGTGCAGTCTTTGCCGGTGCCAGATTGATGGGGTTGGTCATGCGTGCAATCATGTGGCCGATGATATCGTCTTCATCAGCAGGTAAGTTCAATTGCAAACTGCTGGCGATAGCTCGCAATCCCCGGGACTTGATCAGCATTTTAGCCAGCGGCACAATAAAGTTTATGGTTAGGCACTGCTCGGCACTTTCCCAGTTGTTCTCGCCGGAAGATTCTTCCAGGAAAAAGAAGCGCACGTGGTTAACCCAGTCGATATCGCTGTGATACCTGTCTGCCATGGCGCGGTATTGGGCTTTGAGCGTGTTGCCGCCACCGACCGCCACACAAAAGTGATTGCGTTTGTACTGGCCCCACGCCGCGAAACGATCGCGCTCCAGCCACTGCTGGTATTTGTCGTGCATCACACTCGCGGCGTGCTGGGCTGCTTCGGGGAGGTCAGAGGAAATACCAACATGGATGCCGGCTTCTTCCTGGACCAGGACAAAAGAGCGAGCTTTCCGCCCAGGGGCAAAGCGCCGCAAAGCTTTACGTGCATCTGCATGTATTTGTTGGGATAGGCCAATTCGGCGCATACAACAATTCCCCCAAGATTTTTGCTGCAAATATGAATCTAACAGATTGTGACAGGAACGCTTGTGGTTATGCCTTCGGGCAACAGTTTGTAACCGAATTTACCTATCAATTTGCTCTTGGTATAGATTTCCTTATATTGTTGTTGATCAAGGTCAAGAATTTCACAACCCGGCTGTGCTGCCGCGCCTGTCGGCCTCTGGATGGCACTGCCAACTTAACTTACCGAAATTGGTATTATCGGCGGATGAATACATACAAGCGCCACCGATTTCCCCCTGATATCATCAGCTACGCCGTCTGGCTCTACTATCGTTTCAATCTCAGCCACCGTGATATTGAAGACCTCTTAGCTGAACGAGGCATCACTGTGTCGAGAGAAGCGATCCGCCTCTGGTGTATAAAATTCGGTGCCATTTATACTCGCCGATTGAAACGAAAACACAGGGGTTTCGGCGATACGTTCTACATCGATGAAGTTTTCATCAAAATTAACGGTAAGCAGCATTACCTGTGGCGAGCAGTAGACCAGGATGGTGAGGTGGTTGATGTTTATCTTCAAGCGAAGCGAGATGGGGCTGCAGCTAAGCGGTTCTTCAGGCGTCTGCTCAGATCACATGGTGAGGAGCCCAGGAAGATCGTGACTGATAAATTGCGGAGTTATGGAGTTGCACATCGTGAACTGATACCCGAGACGATACACAGTACTGAGCAGTATGAGAATAATCGGGCCGAGCAGTCGCATGAGGCTACTAGGGTCAGGGAGCGAGTGATGCGCAAGTTCAAATCAGTTAAGCAGGACCAGCGATTTGCCACTGTGCATGCTGCGGTGAGTAATTTGTTCAATCTGGGCAGGCACCTGGTCAGGGCGGAACACTATCGGGACCTGAGGGTGAGTGCGTTCAGCGAATGGAGTAGGGCGGTTGCCTGAGGCCAGGGGCTCAACTATTCAGGTCTCGAGAAGTTAAGTTGTCAGTACCGAGCCACCTGCTTCGTATTTTTGCGGGAAATATCCCGTTTGAAGCGGCTCTAATGCGCGGTATTTATGAGACTTGTCTCTTCCTTTTGCCGGTCTACACGTTTTCACACAGCCTCACCACATAAGAGACATTAGCGGGCAGTAGATTTCGACTCCATGACTGGCTCAAATGTGACACATAACCACACGCTGAGTAACACCATCCGCAGCCTGTGTCTCACAACAGGGTCGTGTTGCGACTCCTGAATTGTGAGTTATCCTGCTTGTGCTAGCTTTATCGGTTCTAGTGAAAGTTCGTCATCGACGGGCAGCAAACCTGAGCACATCAAACTGATGTGCAGTTCAACCCAGGTTTCAGCTTCCAACTCGTCCGTGAATGGCCCTTCGATGGTACCCTCCCGCGTATGGAAAAACCATTTGCCGCTCTCCTCGAATATTCGGTCGGTACGAAAATGGAATTGTGTTTCGGAATCATTTTTACGTTTCATCGCCGTATCACCACATGAAAGAACTTATAATTTCCCTGCGATAACTATACCCATACCCATACCCCTAGCTTGATATGAAATGAAAGCTGTGACGGAGTTCGCAGATTTCGATCAATTTGCTGGTCAGTGGTGCGGGTTAATCCACGGCAAGCGAGCATTTTTTGATCATAATTTTTGTTCTTGTGTGCTAGTTCACAACTTTGTTTGTTATAGGCCAGATGGGGAGTTGTTTGATCTCTTGGCTTCACCTACGATCATTTACCAATCATTAATATAAATATTGGTAAGACATTACAAGAGAGTGTTATATGAAGACCTCCGCCCTGAATCCTATATCTTCCGTGGTTACTGCATTCATGGTGCTTTTCAAACTGACCCCTGATTCTCGAAAACCTAATAAAAATAAATCTGGTTCTGAAAAGTCAAAGGCATCTCGAAAAACCGCCGCAAAACCAAGAAACCCCTATCGGGCAGTATCGATAATAAGCGGCGAAAATCCTTGTGCAGCAGTGAACGCTATCGGAAGAAAACGCTTTCTTGTTAAAGATGGAGATGTACCCCAGCTTCCGCTAGCCGCATGTGATACGGAAAAATGTGCATGCAAATATGGCCATCATGAGGATCGACGGGATGCCAGGGGTGATCAAAGAACAATATCCGGTTTGAGAACGCAACTACATGTAGATAGTGGGAATACGGAACGAAGAGAGAAGCGAGGGCGACGTAAATCAGACTGGGAATAATAAATGGCAGCCACTATCGAGCGTCCCTTACTAGGCGGTCACTGTATTTCATGTAATCTGACGCTGGTAGTCAGTTCAAGTCGACCTCCGGCAGTTTATCCAGCCAGCAATAGACCCACCATCACGCCCAGTAAGAAGAATCCCATACAACCCCACAGCAAACTTTGTATTGCTGCACGCTTAAAGGATTCAAATACTTCCTCATGTTTTTGTAACTCTCGCACGTCCATGAGCGCAGAATACCGGAATTAAAGGTCGCCACCTCTCACGATTGGTAGAATCGTGAACTGGTTCCGTATTTTGTATTGGCATTGTGAGGAATTCGTCTAATGACTGCTAATGGCACAAAGTGGCCATGATTCCGGTCCAATTCGCTACATGATTTAGTCCTCTGTG